>NZ_MCWZ01000300.1 GCF_002877365.1 Vibrio sp. 10N.261.55.A7 | reverse complement strand
TAAATAAATATTAAATAAGGTATTTTATTTTACTTACTACTACTTGGCCTATCATGATCTAATTGCTTTATTAGCTGTACAAACCCTCTATTTTTTTGTGGTATGCTAAAGCTACATTGAGTCAATTGGTGTTAGAAAGCAGACTGATTGATTTCTCTTCAACTACTGGATTGATCGTGTCATGGCTTATCCCTCTCCCTTATCTTCCACCTTATATGAATTCTCCCAGTTGAAAGGCGACGTTGACTCGTCATCTGAACGTTCTCAAAAGCAAAGAGATGTATTTGAAACATACAACGACTTGATCGCTATCATCCAAACGCAGCTAAAAGAGTTACTGCATTTAGCAGGACACATATTCATTGAGTACCAAATTGGCAAGACACAACTCAAAGCAGATGCAATCGTGCTATACCGAGGATTGGTTTTTGTGGTGGTATTCAGGTCAGGTGAAAGTGCCTACCGACAGGTCGATATTGAACTGGCTCAACAGTTGGCCTTTGCGTTAAAAGAACACCACCAACCTAGCCACGACAAATTCATCGTACCCGTCGTGCTATCAAAGCATTCAGCGCCACAAGGATCAGAGATCCATGTGAGCCCTAACGGGGTATTCAATACAATACTGGATAACGGCGACAATTTTGCCGCACTGCTCGAGCACTTTGCGAATCAGTTTAAGGCCGATGAAATAGATTCAGGCGAATGGGAGTCATGACCTCTATAAAGAGCGGCTAGCACCATAATCGATGAACACACAACAGTTCGTGTGTGTATAAAAGGGGGGAATAGGTGACGAAGAAAATTCGGAGCCCAATGAATACTTCATTCCTAGGCTCCGGTGGTACAGTCGATAGATATTTATTTGCTTAGCGCTTGTTCAAGGTCCGCGATAATGTCATCAATATGCTCAATACCGACCGACAAACGAATCATTTCGGGTGAAACGCCAGCGCGTTTTTGCTCTTGTTCATCGAGTTGGCGATGAGTGGTTGAGGCAGGATGGCAAGCCAAAGATTTAGCGTCACCAATGTTAACCAGGCGCTTAAATACTTCTAATGCATCATAAAAACGTACGCCTGCATCATAGCCATCTTTCAGCCCAAATGAGAGAATCGCTGACGGTTTCCCCTTCATGTATTTTTCAGCCAACGGGAAGTACTCGGACGTCGGCAAACCCGCGTAACTTACCCAACTCACCTTCTCGTGCTGACTAAGATACTCCGCAACTTTGAGCGCATTTTCGGTATGACGCTCCATGCGCAATGACAGTGTCTCTAAACCTTGCATCAGCATAAAGGCATTCATTGGTGACAGTGCAGCACCCGTGTTGCGAAGCGGTACTGTTCGCGCACGTCCAATAAACGCAGCTTCTCCAAACGCTTCGGTATACACGACACCATGATAAGAAGGCTCAGGTTGATTTAAAACAGGGAACCGGTCTTTATGCTCTGCCCAAGGGAATTTACCAGAATCAACAATCACACCACCCAATGTTGTACCGTGACCACCTACGTATTTGGTGAGAGAGTGAACAACAATGTCTGCGCCAAATTCAATCGGCTTGCAAAGAACAGGTGTTGCTACCGTATTATCGACTATCACAGGGACACCTTGCGCATGCGCAAGATCTGAAATTCTTTCTAAATCAACGATGTTGCCAGCAGGGTTACCAATACTCTCGCAGTACACCGCTTTTGTATTCTCATCGATTAATTCAGCTAAACTCTCTGGTTTATCATCTTTGGCAAACCGTACCTCAATACCTTGCTTTGGTAGCATGTGAGCAAACAGAGTGTAGGTACCACCGTATAACTGCGGAGCAGAAACAATATTATCGCCCGCTTCTGCTAGGGTTTGAATCGCGTATGCAATCGCAGCGCTGCCAGCACTTACAACTAACCCTGCCAACCCGCCTTCCAAAGCGGCCATACGCTTTTCTAGAACATCATTGGTTGGGTTCATAATGCGCGTATAGATGTTTCCGGGAACAGCAAGGTTGAATAGATCTGCTCCGTGCTGAGCATCATCAAATTCATACGCGACAGTTTGATAGATTGGCGTCGCCACCGACTTTGTGGTTGGATCCGTCTCATAGCCGAAGTGAATCGAAAGGGTTTCGTCTTTCATTGTCTCATCCTTGATCGTTGATGTTTTTCTAATCAATCCATCATGACATAGACATCGAGAAGTAAGGAAGACTGTATCTTCACAGATTAAGCATTTAAAAGACGGATTTCAGTCCAATAAAAAAGACTGGTACAAAACCAGCCTTTTATTTGTTCTTTATCGGCACCCAAAAAAACTAATGTTTAGTGAGGTTCTTGTCGCTTAAATACTCTTCCGCCTGAGGCTTGCCCATATACTTGCTTAACGTTTTGATAGGAACGGCTTTCATATCAACAACAATCAGGCCGTCGAGCGCATCTTGAAATGCAGGGTCAACGTTGAAGCAAACTAATTTCCCATTCATACCGAGATATTGACGAAGTAAAACAGGTAGCCCTTTTCCTTTCTCCATACGAGCGAGCACTTTAGACAACAAAGGCACACTCGCTAAAGATGACAGTAAATTCGCCTGCCAAAAAACATTGCCGCTACTACGTAAGGGAGTCGTGGCTTTCACCAATGTGGCTTTCTCTTGATCATAATGGTGAATCGATAACGTTGCCGCCATCAGCTGCCTTGCCACATGACTATAATCGTTACTAATGCTTACAGGGCCAAAGAGGTGAGTATAACGCGGATTTCGGTACACAAAGGTGGCTATGCCCTTCCACAGCAACAGTAAAGAACTCAGATTACGTTGATATTTTTTAGCCACAACTGATCGGCCCATCTCAATGCTGTTATCAAGCGAGTCGATAAAGCTCTCATCGTACTCAAATAAACTTCTTGAATAGAGACTCTGCAGCCCATGCTGTTCCACCAGTTCATCCACCAACCCCATTCGATAGGAGCCTACAATTTCCTTTTTCTCGTACTGCCACACGAATAGCTGATAATAATGAAGGTCAAACTCGTCAACATCACAAGCAAGACCACTGCCCTCTCCTACTTGCCGAAAACTCTCTTCACGAATTCGACCTATCTCTTGCATAACGTGAGTTAGCCTCTGAGTTTTTGCATAATAAACTCGGAAGTTACCTTGCTCTAACAGTAAGGCCGACTCTGGCAATGCTGAGATCTCGTTCGCTAAGGTTTCGGCCTCAATAGGCGCAATAATCGGGGTTTCAAATAAGGAGGGATCATCATGATCCAAACGCTCATTTAGGTCTGCTGGCGTCTGAGAACTCATGAGGTAAGTATTGAGCCTTAGATAGTTCACAATGTCTTTGTCTTGATCAAACCCTTTCAGTTCAGAAAAGGGAATGCTGCTACCAATCGAAATGGCAATGCTGGACGCTTCTTTATTGAGCAACTCTCGCCCAAGCATAGCAGTACGCAGCAATGGGTGAACCTTACCCGCTTGATAAAACAAAGGGCTGTTTTGACCATTGATAAAGATAGGTACCGTTACCGCTTCGCTGCGTTTAATAAACTTAGCAACAGACTGACTCCACTCAATATCGGAAAGTGTCGTTGACCCTTTCTGGTAGGTAGACACCTCTCCCGCTGGAAAAACAATAAGGAGGCCACCGCTAGCTAAGTGACGATGCGCCTCTCTCACTGCGTTGGCATTCGTTCGTCTAGAATCTTTGCCATTAAACACATCGATACCTATGAAAAGCTCATCAATTTCCGGCAACCGCTTAAGCATTTGGTTCGCCAGCACTTTCACATCTTGGCGAACGTTACCCACAAGATCAGCGAGAATCACACCTTCAATAGCCCCTAAAGGATGATTCGCCACAATGACCGTTGCTCCACTTTCAGGAATGTCATTGATGTTGCCATGCTGAACGTCATAACTCACATTCAATGCTGATAGAGTGTAATTCATGAACTCAAAGCTAGAGTTTGTAGACGGCCTCTGCTGATACAAAAAGTCGAGCTTGGATAGCCCCGTTGCCCACTCAACAACAGACTCGCCTAAGCCAAACGGCGTATTTCGAGGTAAACGAAATGGACTGTCAAACATAATGAATCATCCTATTTTCAGTAAGTGCAGTTTCTGCCATATGAGTTTGAAAACCATGAGTTAGAGGACCCGAAACCAACAACGCAATTTACTTTCCATTTACAGCAGATAGGTTTCAGTTAATCAGTGCTGGCCAATTTCTATCGGCTTGTACAATATGATTTGCTTGGTCGGCTTCCCACTGACTTTTGATGTCTTCGTTGTAATTCAAATAGAGCTTTCCATCGACAAGCGACCACTCCTGGGGATCGCCTGGGGCAAAGTCATTTTTGGCCGACACAGCCCAAGCACAATACCCACCATATTGAGGGGCGTACTTTTCAGGTTCGGCTATAAACGCCTGTAGGTTTTCATTGGATGAAAAATACCAATCTGCACCTTTGTATTCAGTTTGAAAATCAGAGTTGCCTTTCACTGGCTTATTTTCAGTAAAGTAAGCCACAGTGTCATAGCCATCGAGCGCTTTGTTGCTGAAAATTCCGGTATAAATTTCATCATCGGCATAACTCAATGAGCTGATCAATAGTAGGAAACTGCCTACCAAGACCTTGATAAACGATGTGATCGCCACTCTTTGAGCACCCTGATTTCGTTTGATTTTCAATATTGATGTATTCACTCTAGTTCTCCTCTATTGCAAGCCTGTTACGAAACCAGTGAGGTTTTATGACAGAGTTGATATTGATGCTGCTCAATGGCTTGAGATGTAAGATTCAGACAAGGCGCCCCTGGTACGTAGGCCATTGACTGTTTTGTCGCTGAAACGTTTAAGTAAGTCGTACTCACGGTGTGCGCATCTTCACGATGCATACACGTGGATAAATGCATGTGATGTGGGTGGTGATGTGCATGAAACGCCAACAGTGATTCAAAGCTTTTTCCTGCTTCAGTCAAAGTATTAAACTGTTTTAGCCGGTAAGCTTTCACGGCATCAATCTCAACACTGGACGAAAAGAGCGGGCATTCTGTTGGGTATACATTGCTTGCAGATCCATCCCACTCAAAGGCCATGACGCTCGGTTTAAGCAAATTCGTGGCGGGAGAAAACACAAGCAATGTAAAGGGCGCAAATTGATTCAAATTCAGCTGATAAAACGCCTTCTCAACCTGATTAACATTGTGAAAGCCAGACAACTGCTTGAGAAGCAATCCGCGGCTAATGAATTCACCGGCGTTCTCGACGCTATTTGAGTTCGAACCCTGATAGTTATTCAGCAAGCACAATGACAAACCAAACTCATTCAGACTTATCCAGCTTCCTTTGCCCAACGGATCGATCGGCATCAATACCTCAATGCCATTCACGGTTAGCTGCCTGGGCGGTAAGGCAATGGCTCGAGTCTTCTGCTCATCGCGATTGAAAAATACCTGATAGCCAGATTCATTAATTATCCAAGACACTGAACACATACTATTGGCCTCGAATGAAGGTAGCGGTAGCAGGTGCCAAACCAAAATCGTCACTGGTTTTAACATCCAATAAACTCATCACCACCTTCGCCATTGCGTAATGGTGGTTCGCATGCAACGCGCTAAAAGTGATTTCACGACCGAGCGTCGACGGCAAAGCACACACCTCACTTTGCTGCAGCGAAACTTCCGTCAGGATCATCACTGACTTTGTCAAAGACTCTTCACTGAGCCTGGATAATTGATCGATGAAGTGACTGATCTCAGCGATGGCTGTCTGCCTATGATGCTCAACGTCATGCCCCCGACGGCGTTGGTTATAGTCAATTTCATAGTGAGCATCAGTACCGTTAGCAAAAGGAGTCTGATGAGATGACTCACTTGAAGATTCAGGCTGAAACAGGGCATGAAAGAGATCGAGCCAATGACGAAAATGCTGACCAATTGTGCTCGTCAGATGCGGAGTTGCATCATAGCAATACTGTTCGTCTGTAATTTCACAAAGAAAGTGACGACCTTGTTCAAGCGTTTCAATCGCACCAGAAACCACGGGGCTAAGAGCACTCTTGACCGACTCTAATTGAGCCGTAGGTACTTCGTCTTGGATAGATTCTCGAATAGAATGTGCAAACATAGTTGTCCCTAATAATTCCAATACTAAAACTGGCCAATACTTCCGTTCACGTTAGCTTGCTTGCTTGCTTAGGCACAAACTAATGACTCAATGGCTCAACACTTCAAACAAATTCACTCAATACACACGGCTAACCGTTTCTTATTAGTCCGTTTCTTATTAGTCCGTTTCTTGTTAATCCGTAGCAGGATATTGCTCGGTTAACCGTTTTTCTTCGCGCCAAGCACTGAGAAGAGACGCGATCGATGGAGTGACATGACCTAGCTTTTTCTGTTGTGCACCTATGTCAAAAAGGATGCGATACTGCTGTAGCAAGGTTGAAAAAATCTCTTTTAAAGGCGTATTGCTATCCCAAATATGCGCGGCTTCACTGCTTGCCCCATTGATCTCCAAAATGGTGAACTTTTCACCCGCCATAAATTGCTCCATCTCGTTGAATTTGATGTCGAGTCGACCGTAATGAAAACCCTCCAGATCATCGAAGATTTCATCGAGCTTTTCCGTCAGTTGGGCACTGATGTATTGATTGCCATTGCGGAAGATCGAGCCACGGCTATGACTCCCAGCAAAAGCGAGTTGAAACTCTTCACCTGACTTAGGAATCCAGTCCAATTTATCTTGATGTCTCGGCAGATAAAGATGGGAAAGCTGACCAGCTCTCGGGCAATGTTCAATCAACTCTTGAAGTGGACGCATGCCATCCCCCACCACTGAGGGCGCATATTTCAACGTGATGGATATGATCTGTCCTTTCTCTTGACCTGGATAACGTATATAAAAAACACCGGCTTCGGCTTGATAAGGTGCTTTCTCTTGAAGCAAAAAACGGGCATTTTTTGGAAAAGACGCAATGTAATCCTTCAGTTGTTCTGGATTATGTAAAAGCTTGACTCCCGCGCCACGACAACCTAGATCCGGCTTGGCCACAATGGGAAAGGCCAGGTGGTTTTTGTTCATCTCACCAATGGCTTCATCAAGTAAATTCAGTGTTTGTTTGTCGGTTTTCGTGAGAGTAATGAAAGGCGAAATCCACTGACTGGCTTTCTTCCCAGCAAGCGACAGAATGTCACTTTTCGATTCCCCAACCATACCGCTCAGCTTAATACCTGGATTTGCAATCAGAGGTAAACGAATATCCCAATGCTTCGCGCCTAAGAAAAGACTCTGTAGCAAAACGGGCGTATAGAAGATCCAACTAGGCAAAAACTCATACGGCGAGACAGCGCGCTGAATATCAACTTCTAACGGAGGCATACCCGCGTTCACTCTATTTTTTTCGATGGTCTGGACACCGAGAACTGACGTCATAAAAAGCCTCTAGATAATGATTTAGTGAGTAAGCGATTCGCCAAGATAAGGACGATAAGTGCGACTGGAATCGTTAGCCATTGGTAGTGGCTCTGTTGCAACCAATCAGCGCTTCCCAGAGAATAAATGGCGCCAAAAACAAGAGCCGTCCAAATCGCTGTTGCCACAATGACAGCGAGCAAAAAACGGGGCAAAGGAATAGAAAAGTAACCACTCAGCGTAAAACCTACCGTTCTCATTCCTGGAATAAAGCGAATGACGAAAAGGTTTAAAAAGGTACGCTGATGTAGCCTTCGTCTAACCATTCTGAAATGGCGATTGGTTAATAAACGAAAACGTAAACCTCTAAAATAACGACTTCCCTTACCAAGGTAATAAAGCCCAACATCCCCTGATGCAATACCAACAAAAATGGCCAGCAACGCTATAGAAGGTGATAGTAATTGCTGCATCGATATACTCGCAGCGGCAATAATCGCAAGGTCTTCAAGGAGGTAAGAAAGCAAAACAATAGAGGTAAACAACCACAAGGTTGAAGTTGAGCCGTCCATTAATTCAGCTTGTAAGTCCATCATTAGTGACACACATTTCTCCATTATCCGTTCGACCAATCAACATCAACAAAACCAGCATCGCCACGTTTCTTTTGTTGCTGTCCTCTATCAGACCGAATGACAAATAAAAAAATTACATAGAATCAAAGAAATCATCCGACCTACTAATAAATCTAGTCATAGATAGGAAAAGGAGCTAGTTAATGACCAAAGGAAGAGGGATTTCATTCCAGCCATCGTCGGAAAGGCAATGGCGTGATTAAAATGAATAAAGGAACAAAGGTCGGGAGGGAGGAAAAAATGAAAGCAAGCAGAACTCACACTTGCTTTCATAAGGTGTGATGAATTAGACGCCCATGAACAGCCTGCTTTAGGAGCAATGCCACATCAGGAGTGCCCATCACCTGGTCATTTTTTTTACGAAGACAACCACAAATAATGCCATAGTGAAGCTGCCCAGAAATGCCTCGAAAGCGGCAATAAACCTCGCGACGCCAACGGGAGAAATATCTCCATACCCAAGAGTCGTAAAGGTGACCACACTGAAATATAGAGCATTAAAAAACTCAAACACATAGAACTGCCAACCTTCAACATCGGCATAAATAGGGTTATCCGCCGTGGTATCTAACAAAAAATAGGCCATGGCACAGGTCAATATTAATCCTAAGGAAAACGCGACAACCCGTATGGGAGACTCGCCATATCCACAAAACACATCGACAGTTTTAGATATAAAACGATTAAAACTCATCAAAGGCATTTGATAGCGCCGATACTGCATTTCCTTTTTAAAGAAAGTGCCAGCTGTTTCGAACAAGCCTTGCTTTTCACATTGCTTTCGAATGTTACGACATACTTCTTCAGCTTCTTGGCAAAGTGAAATAACTTGCCGTCGATCGCCTTTTTTCATTGCAGCGCGAGTGTCTATCTCTTGCTTTAAGGAGCTTCCCCACTCTATATTTTCCAACCGAGCACGACTTAAATCCGCCCCTAACAAGTTACAATTGCTGAGTTGCGCACAATGTAAATTGGCGCAATTAAGCTTGGCCTTCATTAAAGAAGAGCCACGTAAATCTAAGCCAAAAAAGTGAGCGTCGGACAGATCAGCACGATAGAAATCAGCGTTTCGGCATTTGTAGCCTTCTTTGCTTCCTCGGTTTACCAGGTTTATGTCTACCAAATTCGTTTTAGCCAACTGAAATCCATCTAAAGGTTTCCCTTCAGCGGCCCAGTTTTCAACCTCTTCACGTACGTTATCGTTGCTTTTATCGACGCTTGGATCGTGCCAGTAGCATAGCCCTGACTCTCCACAAGGTTGGTCGCAATGCCAGTTATCGGGGCTTTGATAGCGGCATTTGCTGTGTTCAAAATTCATATAAGTACCCCTCAGCATTAATTGTAGGAGGTCGAATCTAAGTTGCATGGAATTTTTAACACGCATCCTAAGTCACTGCTGTAAATGACCGTTAATAAGAGAAAAAGCCCCATTATCACTCACTAAGTAACATCAAATTCACAGAACTTATTACTAAACATAAATCAAATCATTTCCGTTATTAAATCCCTCAACAAAGATAATAAACAATTAATTAACATTAATTTCACACTTCAGATAATCAATTACTCCAAAAATATCAACAATAATGGATTTGTGTGCCAAGTCACACACAGAAACCAAAACAGACAAAAGCATTAACAATTTCGCTACAAAAGCGGTAATGTATCGGCTGAAAAAATAGTCACCATTACATAAACAGGGAATATACTCATGCAGTCGTTTGTTGATTTTTTAAATGGAATTATCTGGAGTCCGGTACTGATCTACTTGTGCCTGGGCGCTGGATTGTTTTATTCCGTTCTAACTAGATTTGTACAGATTCGTCACTTTTTTGAAATGTGGCGCCTACTTCTATCTGGTAAAAGCTCTAAGAAAGGTATCTCATCCTTCCAAGCACTTGCCGTTTCATTATCGGGCCGTGTTGGTACAGGTAACATAGCTGGTGTGGCAGCCGCGATTGGTTTTGGTGGCCCAGGTGCCGTGTTCTGGATGTGGGTTGTCGCCTTCTTCGGCGCAGCGACTGCTTACACTGAATCGACTCTCGCTCAAATCTATAAAGAAGAAGATGAAGGCCAGTTCCGTGGTGGTCCAGCCTACTACATCGAAAAAGCAATGGGTCAGAAATGGTACGCATGGATCTTTGCGATCATGACTATCTTTGCATGTGGTGTTCTACTTCCTGGTGTTCAATCAAACAGTATTGGTAATGCAGTAGAAGCCGCATTCGGTTCTGGTGACATGATTGAAACAGCTATCGGCACGTTCAGTTTTGCTAAAATCTTTACCGGTACCGTTGTTTGCATCATTCTAGCGTTCATTATTTTTGGTGGCGTTAAGCGTATTGCTAACTTTACTCAAGTGGTTGTTCCTTTCATGGCACTTGCGTACATCATTACGGCTTTCGTTATTATTCTTCTGAACATTGGTGAAGTGCCACGCATTTTCGCAATGATCATTGGTGACGCATTCACTCCAATGGCTGGCTTTGGTGCTGCTATCGGCTGGGGTGTTAAACGTGGCGTTTACTCTAATGAAGCAGGTCAAGGTACAGGTCCTCACGCAGCGGCAGCAGCAAGTGTTGATCACCCAGCTCAACAAGGCCTAGTTCAATCGTTCTCTATCTACATCGATACATTACTTGTTTGTTCTGCTACCGCGTTTATGATTCTAATCACTGGCGCGTACAATGTTCACGGCGGTCCTGACGCGTTTATCGTGCAAAACTTAGCAGAAAACATCAGTGCAAACGGCCCAGTGTTCACACAAATGGCCATTGAAAGTGCACTACCTGGCGTAGGCAAACCATTCATTGCTGTTGCTCTGTTCTTCTTTGCATTTACAACAATCCTTGCTTACTACTACATCGCAGAAACGAACATTGCGTACATCCGCAGGACGTTCAAAGTGAATGGCCTGATGTTTGTCCTGAAGCTTGTGATCATTGCTGCTGTGTTCTACGGAACCGTAAAAACAGCGAACCTAGCATGGGCGATGGGTGATGTGGGCGTAGGTATGATGGCTTGGCTGAACATTGTCGGTATCATCATTATCTTCTTTATGTCAAAACCAGCGCTTAAAGCATTGGCTGATTACGAAGAGCAACAAAAGCGCGGCGTCACTGAGTACACATTCAACCCTGTAAAACTTGGCATCAAAGGTGCTGATTACTGGGAAGAAAAGTACAAGCGTAAAACGGGGAAGTCTGCCCATGAAGCAGTGGAAGAGACGAAACCCGTAGAACAGCCTTCTACATAGGCAGTTAGACATTTTTAGAATTGAAAAGGGTTAGCTTAAGGCTAACCCTTTTTTATGCTTACCGTTATTGCTAACTCAGTTAAGCTGCGATTTCTTGTGTGGTAAGCGTTGGCTGAGACACTTTCTTTTCACCAATCGGCAATACAGTGCGACCGTATTCATTATTGATCACCTGCGCCATGGCAAAATAAATGGCACTTGCACCACAGAAAATACCTTCAAACCCGGCGATAGTGCCAATCAACTCGCTGCCGGTAAAATCTCGCGCAGCAAGAAGCGCAAATAATAGAGTAAGAGAACCAAACACAACCTGTTTCGCCACTGGGTAACACAGTGATCCCACAAACATGAAGCCTGTGAAAATACCCCATAACGCTAAGTACCAACCCATAAAATGCTCAGGGCTAGCGGGTAATCCCATGTAAGGCATGACGATTAAGCCAACCAAGCTTAACCAAAACAAACCGTAAGAGGTGAATGCCGTCGTCCCAAATGTATCCCCTCGCTGGAAGCACATAATTCCCACGATAACTTGACTAAGGCCGCCATAAAAAATCCCCATCGCCAAGATCATAGAATCGATAGGAAAATAGCCCGCATTATGGATATTCAACAGGATGGTCGTCATACCAAACCCCATTAACCCAAGCGGAGCCGGATTGGCTAACTTTGTTGACATTTTACTCACCCTTAAAAAATATTTATAAAAATTAAACAGGGATTTTAATTCAACAAATTTGAGAATGAGACATTGATTGATGGAAACTAAGGTTGCACTGTCTAGCGTGACAAAGCGGAGAAAACTGAGAAAGCAGAGAAAGCCAGTTATTGATCCGCTTCCTGAAAAAAAGAAAGGCCTACTGTAAGTAGACCTCTCTTGATAGGTTTTGTGTATTTCTAACTGCTAGTGCTTACTGACAGGACACTTCATCCCAGAACCAGTTACTTTGAGTCGGGCTTTCCCAAACACCAGGTGCATTTTTCGCAATAAAACACTTCCCTAGGTAACTAACCTTATCACCCTCTCCCACTTGAGATACACCTGGTTGCCAAGGTGTAAACGCACCTAAATCAGGTTCCGTTACTGGCGGTTCAGTAACAGATGGAACAGTCGGCGGTATCACAGGCTCTCCAGAGAGCACTTCCCATGGCCCTCCTACTAGGGGATCATCGCCTTGCGTCCACCACTTCGCTTGATAGGTAACCCCATTCAAACTGGCTTTATCACCCGCTAGATACACCTTGTTGGCATCCCATGCTGCAACACCACCAACAGGGGGATCAGTCGGGTCTACCGGATCAAGTTTGTCGACAACGCGAACCTCTGGCCAACTTGCGTGTGAACCGTAAAAATTCGTGACACACTTTTCATAGTCGCCCGGAACCAGTGCAGAATATGCGGTTTGAAACCCGACAAGTTCACACTCAAATGAGTACCCTTCCGGACGGTCAGCGTAGTACTTCCAGTTACCATCCCAGTTGGTGTACAACACATCAGTCGCACCGTTCAGGTTCAAGCTTCCGTAAGGCGTTTGCTGCCAACAAGTATTCGCTTCGTCCGCTTCAATTGGTATTTGATAATGCGCTGACAACCCTTCCCAGTAACGAATACGGTTAACCGGCTGTCCTTTATCTTTATTCTGTTCACCACACTCAATTCCGCCATTAATGACGTTAATAGTGGTACCAAACCCATAGCCAATACCCGCATCAGTTTCTCGCACCGAAGGCGACCAAGTGCGGTCAATCACATGAAGCATTGCAGGCTTAGGCGCTTGAGGCGTTAGGAAAAACCATATAGCCGATGCTAGATTTAACCAGGAATCAGCAACAAGGCCCGGATTATTAAGCAACACAGACGCATCGCCATCAAACATCACTTCTGAAAAGGCACCATAGTTGAAGTGGTAAGAAAGCTGCTTGGCGCCACGACCGAAGTAGCCCTGCCCCGCTGCACAAGGCCAACGGGCGTTTTGCCAATCGTTTGAACCACACCCTGTCGTATAGCCCTCTTGTCCTTCTGACCAACCCATTTCACGTACATGGACTAACGCCTGTTGCCACTCTTCAAGCGCCAGAGGATTGTCAGAAATATTGTCTTTTGCTATATGCCCGCCCGTTTCCTGCGAGAAATGCGCAAACGCCGTCACGACTGACTTCTTACAAATCGCATCGGCGTCTCGGCCGTCAGTGTAGTCGCCACAAAATGCCGGAAACTTCCCTATTGCGCGAAGAAAACGAGTGTATGTGTATTCAGGGGCTGCCATATGAGTTAAAAAATCCCATTCAGCTTGTGGAAACACGCGCTCAACACGTTTTACATTTGAAGGGTTAGAAGCAAGGTTTGGTTCAATGGCTTCAACAACGGTGTTATCTATAGTTTGTAGTGCCTGAGACCAAATAGCATACATAGGGTCACTGGCCTTTTCTGCGGCATTCGCTTCAAGGTCCGCTCGAGAAACCACGTATCCTGTCGGGTTCTGCGGATCGGGTTGAATGGTTAGCGCTGCCATGCTGTTCGCTGCAAGAGTACAGCCAACTAACAGAGCAAGTTGGTTCACTTTCTTCATAAGAAATGTCCTTATCACTTTGAGATTTAACCAAGGGTAGAGTCTTACTCGAGATAGGATTAGTGGTTTTTTGTCAGATAACAGAGACTTGCGAGTGACTTAAAGGCGGCAATAGCCAAATGACATTCTGTATGCATGAAGAATACACTCTGTGCTACAAAAAACACGTAGTTAGTGAACAAGGGCCAGTTGCATATATTGACGAACAAAAACAGAAGCACTCAAACATGAAAAAAGCCTCGCAACTAAGTTACGAGGCTTTCAAATTATTGAGTCAGTCTAATGAAAGACTATTCCCACTCGATAGTTGCAGGTGGCTTGCCTGAAATATCATAAACAACGCGAGAAATACCCTCGACTTCATTAATGATACGGTTAGAAACCTTACCTAAGAAGTCGTATGGAAGGTGTGCCCAATGCGCTGTCATAAAGTCGATAGTCTCGACCGCACGCAGTGACACGACCCAATCGTACTTACGACCATCACCCATAACACCAACAGAGCGCACAGGTAGGAAAACAGTGAACGCCTGAGATACTTTGTGGTAAAGGTCAGCAGCGTGTAGCTCTTCAATGAAGATAGCATCTGCACGACGCAGTAAGTCACAGTACTCTTTCTTGATCTCTCCAAGAACACGAACACCTAGACCAGGACCCGGGAATGGGTGGCGGTAAAGCATGTTGTATGGAAGACCAAGCTCTAGACCAATCTTACGAACTTCATCTTTAAACAATTCACGTAGAGGCTCAACAAGGCCCATTTCCATATCATCAGGAAGGCCACCAACGTTATGGTGAGATTTGATGACGTGCGCTTTGCCCGTTTTCGATGCCGCTGATTCGATAACGTCAGGGTAAATAGTTCCCTGAGCTAACCACTTCGCATTAGACAGCTTCTTAGACTCTTCATCAAAGATATCGACAAAAACATGGCCAATAATCTTACGCTTAGCTTCTGGATCCGACTCTCCCTCTAGAGCTTTAAGGAAACGTTGCTCTGCTTCAACGTGAATGATCTTAAGACCAAACTTATTGCCAAACATTTCCATAACTTGCTCTGCTTCGTTCAGACGAAGAAGACCATTATCAACAAACACACACGTTAGCTTATCGCCAATCGCTCGGTGAGCAAGCATCGCAACAACAGATGAATCAACACCACCAGATAGGCCAAGAATCACTTCATCATCACCGACTTGCTCTTTGATTCGAGCAACAGCGTCTTCAATAATCGATTCTGAAGTCCAAAGGCGCTCACAACCACATACGTTCAGTACGAAGTTTTCAAGCATCTTAAGGCCGTTCTTGGTGTGCGTGACTTCTGGGTGGAATTGAACGCCGTAGTATTTTTTCTCTTCGTTTGCCATCGCAGCAAATGGGCAAGTCTCAGTCTCAGCAATCTTCGTGAAATCAGCTGGAATTTCGACCACTTTGTCACCGTGGCTCATCCACACATCTTGAGTCGCTTCAAGATCTTGGAATAGCGCAGATTCACCAGTTACCTGAACAGCTGCGTAACCAAATTCACGCTCATTAGAGCCTGCAACTTTACCGCCCAGCTGCTCAGCCATGGTTTGCATGCCGTAACATACACCAAATACTGGCACACCAGAGTCGAATACATACTGTGTAGCGCGTGGAGAGTTACCTTCTGTAACACTCTCAGGGCCACCAGATAGAATAATACCGTCTGGATTAAATTCACGAATGTCAGCTTCTTCTACATCCCAGCTCCAAAGCTCACAGTAAACACCGATCTCACGGATACGACGAGCAACAAGCTGCGTGTATTGAGAACCGAAATCCAGAATTAGAATACGTTGGTCATGAATATTTTTAGTCATTTGAGGTAGTCTTATTAGCTAAATAATGAAACGGAGGCGAGTTTAACCGCCTCTCATTAAGTCTTCAAGTGATAAAGCAATCGTTTTCGTAGAGTCACTTTTTACAAAATCAGCTCTACGAATATGCATTAACCTAGACGATAGTTAGGAGCTTCTTTCGTGATCTGAACATCATGTACGTGAGACTCTTTCATCCCTGCACCTGAAATAATCACAAACTCAGCTTTATTACGCATAACTTCAATCGTTGGTGAGCCAGTAAGACCCATGCTTGAGCGAAGCCCACCCATTTGTTGGTGAACGATCTCTTTTAGACGACCTTTATATGCGATACGACCTTCGATGCCTTCTGGTACCAACTTATCTGCTGCATTATCTGATTGGAAGTAACGGTCAGAAGAGCCCTGAGACATGGCGCCAAGAGAACCCATACCTCGGTAAGACTTGTAAGAACGACCGTTATAAAGAATGACTTCGCCTGGTGCTTCTTCAGTACCAGCAAACATTGAACCAACCATCACACATGATGCGCCAGCCACAATGGCTTTGCAGATATCACCTGAGAAACGGATACCGCCATCAGCGATCACTGGAATGCCGTATTCTGCTGCGGCTTCTGCTGCATCTGAGATAGCGGTAATTTGTGGAACACCGACACCTGTTACGATACGTGTCGTACAGATAGAGCCAGGGCCGATACCGACTTTAACCGCACTAACACCTGCTTCAATCAGTGCTTTAGCACCAGCGCCCGTTGCAACGTTGCCGCCAATGATGTCAAGATCTGGGAATGCTGCACGTGTTTCACGAATGCGATTTAGTACGCCTTCTGAGTGACCGTGTGAAGAGTCGATAAGAAGAACATCAACGCCCGCTTCAACTAAAGCAGCAACGCGCTCTTCATTACCAGCACCAGCACCCACTGCCGCACCAACACGTAGACGACCTTTGTCATCTTTACATGCGTTTGGTTTGCGTTCAGCTTTATGGAAGTCTTTTGCTGTGATCATACCTGTCAATTGGAACTCATCGTTCACAACCAGTACTTTTTCAACACGTGCTTCGTGCATTTTTTCTTGCACTTCTTCAGGTGTTGCCCCTTCTTTAACAGAAGCGAGGCGCTCTTTTGGCGTCATGACGACTTCAACTTTCTTAGAAAGGTCAGTTACAAAACGAATATCACGGCCGGTAATGATACCCACCAATTCGTTGTTTTCAGTCACAACAGGGAAACCTGCAAAACCGTGCTTTTCAGTTAGAGCAACAACATCTTCAATCGTTGCGTCAGGACGAACAGTCACAGGAGCAGATACAACACCCGCTTCAAAAATCTTCACCAAGCGAACTTGTTCAGCTTGCTGCTCAATAGACATATTCTTATGAATAAAGCCAATACCACCTTCTTGCGCAAGGGCAATAGCAAGGCGAGCTTCAGTCACAGTATCCATCGATGCCGAGATCATTGGGATGTTTAGGGAAATATTCTTCGTCAGCTGAGTGCGAAGATCAGCTGTGTTTGGGAGAACGGTGGAGTGTGCTGGCACTAGCAGTACGTCGTCGAATGTCAGCGCTTCTTTGGCAATTCTTAGCATTTGCAATATCTCACAATAATAGGAGTAAAAAGAAACAATCCAATCTCATCGTTTCGCCTAATGAGGACAGCCAATTTAGGTAAATCAAACTGCATTTGGATTAGATATTGCGGACGGATTATACGGCTAACGAAATCGCTTGGCTACACATTTTTGTATATTTAATTTGCATTTACCCCCTTGCTATGTATTATATTGCCGCTATCTTCCATCCTCACGTCTATGAGTTTAGCTGTGTCTTCTCTGACCAATCAGAATATCTTCACTGTCTCGCGTCTTAATTCTGAAGTTCGATTACTGCTTGAAAACCAAATGGGTATTCTCTGGCTAGTCGGAGAAATCTCCAACTTTTCGTCACCGGTTTCGGGTCATTGGTATCTCACGCTAAAAGACTCTCGCGCCCAAGTAAAATGCGCGATGTTCAAAGGCAACAATCGTCGAGTAACATTCAAGCCTAAGAACGGTCAGCAAGTTTTAGTTAAAGCCCGCTTGTCACTGTATGAGCCACGTGGCGATTACCAGTTAATCATTGATAGTATGCAGCCAGAAGGGGATGGACAACTTCAGCAGCAGTTCGATGAACTAAAAATGAAGCTTGCCGCCGAAGGTCTATTTGCTCAAACCAACAAATCGTCTCTGCCAGAACATCCAAAATGCGTGGGGGTCATCACCTCTCAAACCGGTGCCGCACTGTTCGATATTCTCGATGTATTAAAAAGGCGAGAACCTAGTTTGCCTGTCGTTGTGTACCCAACAGTCGTTCAAGGAAATGATGCCGCCATTCAAATAGCGCAAGCCATTGGCCGTGCAAACACCCGCCAAGAGTGTGATGTGTTGATTGTTGGTCGAGGGGGCGGTTCGCTGGAAGATCTTTGGTGCTTCAACAACGAGATTGTCGCTCGTACTATTGCAGCGAGTCAGATCCCAATCATTAGTGCCGTAGGACATGAAATTGATGTCACCATTGCGGACTTTGTTGCCGACATGCGTGCACCCACCCCATCGGCTGCGGCTGAGCTAGTGAGCCGAGATAACAGTCATAAGGCCCAAGCGGTCGTGGCGAAAAAGAGAAACCTTCTTAACGCGATGCGTCATTATTTGTCGGCCCAGCAAAAGAATGTCTCTCAACTCAACCATCGCTTAGATAGACAACACCCGAATGTTCAATTACAGCATCAAAGCCAACAGATCGATCAATTAGAAGTGCGTTTGCACCACGCGGTTAAGCAGATACTCAATCGTAGAACTACAGATTTGAATCGTCTGGAACACAAACTTCAACTGCGCTCACCAAAGGTTCAGCTCAATCAGCAAGCGGCAAAACTCGAGCAGTCAGAAAGAAGACTGACCGATGCAATACGTAGACTATTGCTCAATCAACGTCATCAATTTAGTCTCGTAGCAGAAAAGCTAGAGACGGTGAGCCCACTCGCCACGCTGTCTCGTGGCTATTCAATTACACAGGATGCAGATGGCACTATTGTGTCGACTAGTGACCAAGTAAAAAGTGGTGATCAGCTGATCACCCGATTTGCTGATGGCGAAGTACGCTCTACGGTTAATTAACCCTTTCTAATGACTGCGCTTCAATACTTACGTTAGGTATTTTGAAGTTCAAAAACAATTTTCACTCGTGATTTTGATTTCAATTCATTGCATGTGTTACAGAAGTAGCTAGCGGAACCACAAGCTTGAAGTTTCTCTAGTAAAGCATCGCAATCAGGACAATAAGCCTGCTTTATATAATTAACTTCACACGAAGAGCAGTGATAACTACCATTCCACTCCAACGGTTGTTCACATTTTGGGCAATCATTACTATCCATTTAAACTTTACTCACTCTTAATAAACACACTTCACGTTAGGGCATAAAAAGCCGTTCAAGTCACTTACCTATGCTGGCAAGATTAGATCATCTTGTCGATAAAGATCTTGATCCTTTACAAAAAAGATCCTTTAATGATCGAGTGCTTTATCCAACTTGATCAGCGATCTCCCCGTAAAAGAATATTTATATCACCACACACCGAAAGCATAAGTTACATGTGCTGTATTTGAATTTACAGAAG
>NZ_MCWZ01000299.1 GCF_002877365.1 Vibrio sp. 10N.261.55.A7 | reverse complement strand
GCGATTGAGGATTATGATCAATCTCAAAGACAAGGTTACTCAGGTGTCATGAGTTCGCTTGCAACGCTGGGACGAGATGATATTTCTCTGGTCTCTATTCAGCTTGAAAATCAACAATTGAATTTACACGGCCTGGCTAGAAATGCTCAGGCGGTGCCAAATTGGGTTCATCAATTTCGACAGGAACTTAATTTGGTCGGAAGAACCTTTGAAAAGCTAAAGATTGGAAGAAATGAGCAAGACATCATTACGTTCGAGCTATTGACGCAAGGGGATGTAAAACGATGAATTTGATTTTTTCTCAAATGAGTAACAAGTTTGATCAGTTGTCTGATCGCGAAAAATGGTTGATATCGATCGGTGGTTTCGTTGTGTTTGCGCTGGTTATATTCACCTTTGTAACAGAACCTGCTATGAAGAAAAACAGTCAGTTGAAGCATCAGGTTGTTATCACAAAAGCGGATATCCAAAGGCTGCAAGGCGAGATATTGGTATTAACGGCCAAACTGAAAAAAGATCCCGATAAAGATATCGATATTGAACTGACAAAGCTATTGAAACAGAGCCAAGAGCTTTCACATGAACTCTCGAGTGTTATTGATACCTTAGTTTCCCCAACACAAATGACCTTGTTGTTGGAAGAGGTGCTAACACAGAGTAAAAAATTACGCCTAGTGTCTCTTGAAACTCTTGGCGCTGAATCTATTACTAAAGAACAATCTCAGGACTCTGGTTATTACTTGCACCCTGTCAGGATTGAAGTGACAGGTAGCTACTTTGATATCCTTAACTATTTGCAATCACTAGAATCCATGCCTGCTAAATATTACTGGCGTAGCTTTAAGTACCAGGTTGAAGAGTACCCTAAAGCGAGGTTGATTATGGAAGTCTACACTTTGGGAGCTCGTAAAGAGTTTATTGGGGGCTAATTTAAGATGAAAGCATGGTTTATTTGGCTGTGCCTTATCGCGTTCAGTTTTGCCGTCCATGCAGAGCAAACGCAGAAAGGATCAACTGACCCAACGGCTCCATTAGGGTGGGTTAAACCACTAGAAGAGAAATCGAAAGCTCCTAAACGAGCCGTCTATAAACTGCCAACACTAAAAAGTATTGCTTGTGATCACCTTGGTCAATGCAATGCCGTTCTTAATGGCAGTGTGGTTAAGAAAGGAGATCATTTGAATGGCTATCAAGTTCGACAGATCTCAGATGAAAAAGTGACTTTGATGCGTGGAAGTAAGCTTTGGACTCTAGAGCTTTTCTCGTTAGATATTAAGAATTAAGGTATGAATAATTCTATGCGTAAAATCGTACTTTCTATTGCTGCAATTACCCTTGTAGGTTGCTCTATGGGGCATCGCGATCCGGTCGAGGTGAAGTCTTCACTTAACGAAGCGATCAATGAAGCAAATAGCTTAAAACTCAATGAGCTTCCAGACTCAGTACAGCAAGACCTAATGCCCGACATTGATGGTGTCAGTCTTTCTGCGACACAAAATGTGAAGCGTTTCAGAATAAAGGCGGACGGAGTTGAAGCTCGAATATTCTTTGCAAGCCTTGTTCAAGGAACCGATTATAGTGCTGCAATTCACCCTTCTGTGAAGGGAAACATTACCGTGAACTTATCGGATGTCACTTTAGATGAAGTGCTGTCTGTCGTGCAAGATATGTATGGTTATGAAGTGCAGCGAACAGGGAAAGTGATTCAGGTATTTCCGGCCGGGATTCGTACCGTAACGATTCCAGTGGATTACCTTCAAATGCAAAGAAAGGGGCGCTCAATCACCTCTATCACGACCGGAACGATTACGAACACGGATAGAAATTCGAATTCGTCTTCGAACTCATCCTCAAGTTCGTCTTCATCTTCTAATTCTTCCAATTCATCGTCGACAAGTTCTAAAGGTGGGACCGAAATTGAAACGTTGAGTGAAAGTGACTTTTGGCCACAATTGGTCACCGCGGTTTCTCAACTCATTGGCAGTGGTGATGGCCAAAGCGTCGTTGTGACTCCTCAAGCGAGTGTAATAACCGTAAGGGCTTACCCAGATGCAATTCGTGAAGTTCGCCACTTCTTGGGCGTATCGCAAAAACGTTTACAGCGTCAGGTGATCTTGGAGGCCAAGATCCTTGAGGTAACGCTAAATGATGGTTATCAACAAGGGATTAATTGGTCAAACATCTCTATGGGAGATGGCAAAGTCGTTGTCGATAGGCTTGGCGCTACAGCCCTGCCTGGATTGGATTCGATTGGTAGCCTCTTAGGCGGGCAAACCAATGTAACCATCTCTGATGGTAGCTTTTCGGCCGTACTGAGTTTTATGGATACTCAGGGTGACTTGAATGTTCTTTCTAGTCCTCGAGTGACTGCCGCAAACAATCAAAAAGCCGTCATTAAAGTGGGTACCGATGAGTATTTTGTGACGGATTTATCGAGCGTTGTTGGCAATGGCGACAACTCTAATGCTTCGCCTGAAGTTGAGTTAACGCCTTTCTTTTCTGGTATTTCACTGGACGTGACACCACAGATTGACGATGAAGGCAATGTTTTGCTGCACGTTCACCCTGCGGTTATAGATGTAAAGGAGCAGGTGAAAGACATCGGTTTTGGTGATACGACGATTAGTTTACCTCTTGCTCAGAGCTCAATTCGAGAGTCCGACTCAATTATACGAGCGAGGGATGGTGATGTGGTGGTTATCGGTGGATTAATGAAATCCAATACCTTCGATCAAGTCTCTAAAGTTCCTTTCTTGGGTGATATTCCAGCACTGGGACATTTATTTAGAAATACGACTGAGTCGACACAAAAAACGGAACTGGTGATCTTGCTGAAGCCGACAGTCGTCGGTGTGAATACATGGCAAAAAGAGCTTGAGCGTTCACGTGATATCTTACAAGAATGGTTCCCTGACTCTGAAGATAATGGCTATTAATTGCAGGCATCAGATGATGCCGTTGGAATTGAAACGACAATGTATTTAGAACACTTTGGTTTTAGTCAGTATCCATTTCATCTCACTCCGAATACTGGCTTGTTTTTGGGGTTAGAGCCTCATTATGAAGCGATTCAAATGGTCACAGCGGCTCTCCAGATGGGAGAGGGCGTGATCAAAGTGACGGGTGAGGTGGGTTCTGGCAAGACCATGGTGTGCCGAATGTTAATCAATCATTTACAAGATAATGTTCAGTTAGTTTACCTACCTAACCCGGTACTCAATGGAGATGAACTTAGGTTATCTGTCGCCAATGAGCTTGGTTTAGAAGTGAAGTCTTCGATATCCATTGTGGATGAAATACAGGAAAAGCTGGTCGAATTGTCCAAGTCAGGCAAGCAAACCATCGTGATTGTTGATGAGGCTCAGGCTCTTTCTGATGAGGCACTCGAAGTCTTGAGGCTATTTGGGAACTTAGAGACTGAGCAATCAAAATTGCTCAATATTGTTCTTATTGGCCAGCCGGAATTAGATGAACGATTGTCTCAGCATCATTTAAGACAGTTTCGCCAGCGTATAACGTTTAATGCGCGCCTTAGGGCTTTGTCGCTCGATGAAAGTGTGGCCTATATTAATACTCGTCTGGCAAGAAGCGGTGGAAGCGACAGTATTTTTAGTTTGGCTCTTAAAAAATCAATTTGGAAAGCCAGCAGTGGTAATCCTCGCTTGATCAATCAGATATGCCATAAGGCATTGATCTTGGCCTTTGGGACGACTGCTGCTAGCGTCAGTCGCCACCAATTATACAGCGCTATTTACGATACCGTTGATAGCTGTAAACCAAAATTTAAAGCCCCCTTTCTATGGGGATGGAGTCATTCATGAGTCATATCAATCAAGCGCTGTCTGAGCTATCTCAGAAAGGACAGGGTGCAAAAGTTAAGATTGAAAAAGCTCAGATAGAGAAGGTGAAGTCTCGACCTGCAATAGTTTGGTTGATTGGTGGTTTTTCACTGAGTTTAGCCATTGGTGGTTGGACGGTTTCTCAACAGTCAGTCGTTGTGGGGCAACCCATGCTTGCGAAGCCTCTAGTGATTTCAGAAGTTGAAGTCTCTCATCAAAACCCTTTCGGCAATAATGATGTGGCGGTGAGTACCACTGAGCAAGAGGCTAAGCGAGCAACCGCGGATAACTCAAGACAACAAGTGACAATCTATCAATCGCCGAGCAGTGAAAATACTACCTCGTCGGTGAAGAGTGAGGCTGTCTCCCCGCCAAAAACTCGTATTGAAAAAAATAGCTCGGCTGTTACCGCTGATTCGAAAGTTACCCCAGTAAAACCGAAAGTAGTCGTGAGCGCCCATTCTTTGCAAACGCCGAGTTCTACAATACTACTCGCTAATAACTCATCGTCGAAAGCGAATCTTACCTCTACCTCAAAGCCAAGTAATAATTCTGTCACCATTGAGCAAGTAGAACTGACACCTAAGCAGTTGGCTAAAAAAGCAGAGCAACAGGCACGTAAAGCTATAGATAACAATAACATTGACGAAGCATTGAATAGCTACCGCGATGCACTGCGATACGACCCTACTGATGAAATTGTTCGTCAACAACTTTCTGCGCTCTACTATGGAAAAGGTGATCCACGCAAAGCATTTGAGGTACTTCAGGAAGGGGTGAATAGGGACAATGGTAGTGAAGTGCTGAGGATTGCACTGGCAAAGTTATTGATTAAGGAACAGCAGCCGGAAGCCGCATTAACACCACTGATGTATCTAAGCCATACACCAACGGTGGAGTATTTATCATTACGAGCTGC
The DNA here is from genome assembly GCF_002877365.1 of Vibrio sp. 10N.261.55.A7. Taxonomy (GTDB): domain Bacteria; phylum Pseudomonadota; class Gammaproteobacteria; order Enterobacterales; family Vibrionaceae; genus Vibrio. Next base: position 124,613 of record NZ_MCWZ01000299.1, on the reverse strand, counting down.
ATTGGCTCAGAAGAACGGTCTAGATGATATTGCGCTTGAAACCTATCAACAGCTGGTCATTGTCGATGGCGCGAATGCTCGTTGGTGGTTAGGCTTGGCGATTCAACAAGAACGAAACGCTGATATGTCATCGGCCGCAGAGGCCTATCAGAAAGCATTGACAAAGGTGGGTCTTTCTCGACAATCTCAGATTTTTGTACGCGAGCGATTAAAGCTACTGTCAACAATCGATATGAATAAAACTTCCACTGGTAGCACTGCGTCAAAGGAGAACGATCTTGCAAATTAAGCTTCGTAAACGTCTTGGTGACTTGTTGGTTGAAGAGGGGATTGTCACTGAATCTCAAATTGAACAGGCATTAGCGGCTCAGAAAAGTACCGGTAGGAAAATGGGTGCTATGTTGATTGAGCTCGGGTTCTTGTCCGAGCATCAGATGTTGACCTTTTTGTCTCAACAACTCGCTCTACCGCTCATTGATATTAGCCGTGCGAATGTAGATGTGGACGCTGTTCAGTTATTGCCAGAAGTGCACGCTCGTCGTCTAAGGGCGCTCGTGATTTCTCGAAATGGGGATACGGTAAGGATAGCAATGAGTGATCCTGCCGACCTTTTTGCTCAAGAAGCATTACTAGGTCAGTTGCCGCAGTTTAGCTTAGAGTTTGTCATCGCACCTGAAATCCAGCTGGTCGAAGGGTTTGATCGTTATTATCGCCGAACCAAAGAGATCGCTTCCTTTGCTGAGCAGCTTCAAGCTGAACACCAAGTCAATGATGCCTTCGATATTAATGTACTGGATGATGGGGCTGACAGTGATGAAGTCACCGTTGTTAAGCTCATCAACTCCCTGTTTGAAGATGCGGTTCAAATGGGCGCATCAGATATTCATATTGAACCTGATTCTAATGTCCTTCGTTTACGTCAGCGAATTGATGGTGTCCTACATGAAACTTTGCTCAATGAGGTGAATATTGCCTCTGCATTAGTGTTGCGATTGAAGCTGATGGCGAATTTGGATATCTCTGAAAAGCGCTTACCTCAAGATGGTCGTTTTAATATTCGAACCAAGGGACAGTCTGTCGATATTCGTATGTCGACAATGCCGGTGCAGTACGGTGAGTCCGTTGTCATGCGTCTGTTGAACCAATCATCAGGTGTGAGAAAGCTAGAAGAATCAGGCTTACCCACCGACTTACTGGCGAAATTGCGCAAGCAATTAAAAAGACCCCACGGAATGATTTTGGTGACTGGGCCAACAGGTTCGGGTAAAACCACCACGCTATACGGTGCGTTGTCTGAGCTTAATGAGCCGGGTAAAAAAATTATTACCGCAGAAGACCCGGTTGAATATCGTTTACCACGTGTCAATCAGGTGCAGGTTAATCCTAAAATCAATCTCGATTTCTCGACTATATTGAGAACTTTCCTTCGTCAAGATCCAGACATCATACTCGTGGGTGAGATGCGCGATCAGGAAACGGTAGAAATTGGTTTAAGAGCGGCGCTAACAGGTCACCTAGTATTGAGTACGTTACATACCAATGATGCGGTAGACAGCGCTCTAAGAATGATGGATATGGGGGCGCCTGGCTATTTGGTGGCGAGTGCGGTTCGAGCGGTTGTGGCACAGCGACTTGTGCGTAAAGTTTGTACTGACTGTAAAGTAGAAGAAGAGATTGATGAGGCAAGGAAACAATGGCTCTCGGTTCGTTTTCCTAATCAAGTGGATGCTGTTTTCTCACGTGGTAGCGGCTGTCAAAACTGTAATTTAACGGGGTATCGTGGCCGAATCGGTGTATTTGAAATGCTTGAACTCGAGCAGGAAATGATGGATGCGCTACGTTCTGAAGATGCGGTTGGTTTCGCAGAAGCGGCTCGAAACTCTGAAAACTACAAACCATTACTCGCTTCTGCAATGGAGCTCGCACTGCAGGGTATCGTTAGTCTCGATGAGGTAATGAACCTCAGCGAAGGTGATGCATCGGGCATCAGTAAAGCAATTTTAATCTAGGGACGCTATGCCAACGTATCAATATCAAGGGCGCAATCTTGATGGCAGCAAAGCCTCGGGGCAAGTTGAAGCGGCAACGGAAGAGTTAGCTGCTGAGGCGCTAATGAACAAAGGTGTTGTTCCAACCTCAATTTCGGTTGGTGGTGAAGGCTTTTCATTCGATTTTGATCTTAAGGCGTTCTTTGTTCCAGCCGTACCACTGGAAGTCTTGGTGATCTTTTGTCGCCAACTTTACAGCTTAACAAAAGCGGGCGTCCCTTTGCTGCGTTCGATGAAAGGATTAACCCAAAACTGTGCGAATAAACAGCTCAAAGAAGCGTTGGAAGAAGTCGCGGCAGAATTGACGAACGGTCGAAGCTTATCGGGATCAATGCAATTGCACCCTAAGGTTTTTAGCCCACTGTTTGTGTCGATGATCAGCGTTGGTGAGAATACTGGTCGGTTAGATGAAGCGTTACTTCAACTTGCTGGTTATTACGAACAAGAAGTTGAAACACGTAAACGTATTAAAACGGCCATGCGTTATCCAACGTTTGTCATTAGCTTCATTCTCATTGCGCTGTTCATTCTTAATATCAAAGTGATCCCTCAATTTTCGACTATGTTTAGTCGCTTTGGTGTGGATCTTCCATTGCCGACACGAATTCTGATTGGTATGTCTGATTTTTTTGTAAATTACTGGGCAGTGATGCTAGGCGTCATGTTTGGGCTATTATTTGCATTTAGAACGTGGGTTAATACCGCCTCAGGTCGAGAGCGGTGGGATTTATTTCGATTGAGGATGCCTATTGTGGGCGATATTGTAAATCGAGCACAGCTGTCTCGGTTTTCAAGAACGTTTGCTTTGATGCTTAAGGCTGGGGTACCGCTTAACCAATCACTAGCCCTGTCTGCAGAAGCATTAGATAACAAATTCTTAGAACGAAAATTGCTTGAAATGAAATCCGCCATTGAAGCGGGGACGACCATTTCATCGACAGCGATCAACGCCAATATCTTTACACCACTTGTGATCCAGATGATCTCTGTGGGTGAAGAAACGGGTCGTATCGATGAATTATTATTAGAAGTTGCAGATTTCTATGAACGTGAAGTTGATTATGACCTTAAAACGTTGACTGCACGTATTGAGCCTATTTTGTTGGTCATTGTTGCGGGTATGGTGCTAATCCTAGCTCTGGGTATATTCCTACCAATGTGGGGAATGCTGGACGCAATGAAGGGATAACCAAATCGTGGATAAAGGGCGGTCACAGTTTGTTATTTGGTTTCTTCTCGTCGTCATTCTTGTTCTCAGCTTTATGCTGGCTTGGCAAAAGGTCGATAGAGAAGCGACGGATACTGTAATGCTTGTCGCGAGTAAGAGAATCGTTGAGCGTGCTAGTTATTATAAGCAAGAGTGGTTGTTAAACAAACAACCGCCTAAACTATTAATAGATGGTGAAATATTGATGATGAGCCCCTCTGGTTGGGTAGTACCGATAAACCAGAATAAGAAAACGAGTTGCTTATTCTGGCTGAAGGTTTTTTATCCAGAGAATCGAGGGCTAGAGTCATCGGCAGCGGCAATGAAAGAGGGCATCGGTGATATGAATTATCAATGCAGGTATACCGGTGATGACAATCAAGTTATTGTTATTAAACTGGTTAATGATAGATTTACGGTGAGTGTCGATTTTCTAACGGAAGAATGAATTTCGACGCATTATTGATAGAAAGTGGATGTTTTTCCCGTATAATACGCCATACGAATAAAGTGAGTGAAAAGATGAACAATAAACAGACTGGTTTCTCATTAGTAGAGCTTGTTGTCGTCATTGTTGTGGTGGGGTTACTAGCTGTTGCTGCTCTGCCACGTTTCTTAGACGTAACCGATGAAGCCAAAAAAGCCAGTATTGAAGGGATTGCAGGTGGTTATGCGACAGGAGTTCTTTCAGCTCGTGCCCAATGGGAAGCGGAAGCTAGACCATCTGAAACGATCAGCAATGAGAAATACAATACCGTCAACTATGATGGTGTTGATTTTTGGCTTACTCGCTCTAAAACCAGTGCCAACGTTGACACTGGATTTCGTGATGGTTACCCATTTTCTTTGAACAATGGTAATGGTGCATTCCCTAGCGCACTCACAGATCAGCATTGCATTGATTTGATGGATAATTTGTTACAAAACCCACCAAAAGTTGATACGGTGGCTAACGCTGCAACAGATTCCAATGTTAAGTATTCTGCTCAAGCGAATGATACTGACTACACTTGCACGTATGTGCAACAAGAGGGTGGTACAGCTCATGAGTTTGTTTACGAAATTGAAACAGGTCGCGTGACCGTAACCTTGCAGTAATTCTGCATTATTTATTTAAGACATAGAGAGAATTAAGCATGAAAAAACAAGGCGGTTTCACCCTAATAGAACTTGTGGTGGTAATTGTTATTTTGGGTATTCTAGCGGTTACCGCAGCACCCCGTTTCTTGAACCTGCAGAATGATGCGCGTAAATCATCGCTACAAGGCTTGAAAGGTGCATTAGATGGTGCTGCTGGCATTGTTTACGGTAAAGCTGCTATTAATGGCAGCGAAACAGCTAGTGCTGCTGCTGGTACAGATGTTGATGGAATCTTAACGCGTTTCGGGTACCCTTTGGCTTCTGATGCCGGGATTGGTCAAGCTGTTGTTGGTTTAACGAGTGATTGGTCGTTTGAACAAACGGGTAATGACCCTCAAGAATTAGTGATCACGTTTAAAGATGATACTCTTTCAGGGGCTGCAGGTATAAGTGGAACCAATTGTTACGTCACCTACACACAAGCTAGTGGAGTAGCTGTTTCTGAAGCATACGCTACTAATGTTACTGACACTGGTTGTTAAGAATATCCACATACCATAAGGCCAGCATCTGCTGGCCTTTTTTAATCCCGTCATAAATTGATAAACCGAATACAATACCTTTCCTATTTTTTGCTATAATATGAATTACTTAGTTTCTAAATATTGGCCGCTATAGCTTAGGTGATTCATGGAAGAGGGTAGCGTTAAACAACAAGGCTTCACACTGATTGAGCTTATCGTTGTTATTTTATTGATTGCTATCGTATCCGTGTACGCATCGAGTCGCTACAGTGGTGTGTCTAGCTTCTCTGCATTTACTGCTCAAGAACAAATCATCTCGGTTATTCGTCAAATCCAAGTTAATCGAATTCAAACTAACATCACCGATCTTTACAGTTTCTGTAGTGACGCCGCTAACCCTGAACTTCAAGCGCTTTGCTTGCGCAGCCGAGTTACGGTGAGTTCGAATTGTATTGGCAGCTCTAGCGGGTGTAACGCCAGTAACCCTAGCTCCCGCAGTGATCTTGTTCAGTCTGATCAAGTATCGTTCAACAGTGCCCCTTCTGTTTCTAACATCAGCTTCGATCTTTTAGGCAACCCATTAGATAATGCTAGCGGTGGCGTTAGTATTTCTATTGTCTCCGGTCAAAGTGAAGCCAATGTATGCATAAACTCACAAGGCTACGTTTATGGTGGGCTCTGTCTATGAAGCTTATAAAAGGTTTCACTCTTATAGAGAGCATTATCGCCATTATCATTATGGGCTTTGCAATGGTCACACTAACCAGTTTTCTTTATCCGCAAATAGAGCGTTCAGCGGCATCCCAATATCAAACACGAGCGGTCACACTTGGGCAAAGCATGCTCAGTCAAATATTGGCTCGTGGGTTTGATGAAAATAGCGATTTTGATGGCGGGACATTACGGTGCGGTGAGGCAACGATGCTTGCTTGCACAGCGACTGATAGTTTTGGCCCTGACGGCGCATCTTCCCCTAATGATTTTAATGATGTCGATGATTATGTTGGATGTTGGAAAGGCGCGAACAGTTCGAATTGTTCTTCTGTAGCACCTGAATATGATTTGACGGATATCCTTGGTGGCAATATTTCTAACCAATATAAAAACTTCACGGTACTTGTCGCGGTGAGCTATGTCGATACAGACACCTATGCTGACGTTACTGCGATCACTTCTATGAAAAAAGTGACGTTACAGATCATGGCGGGAAGGTGGGGTGATTTTGAGTTTGTCGGCTATAAAGGTAACTACTGATGAAACGTAACGGATTCACTCTCATTGAAATGATCATGACCATCATCATTGGTGGCATTTTAGTGCTTGGCATTGCCGGGTTCATTGAACTCGGAATGAAGGGGTATTCTGATACGGTTGATCGCCAGCGTTTACAAACTCAAGCAAGGTTTGTCCTTGAAAAAATTTCTCGAGAAGTCCGTCACTCAGTTCCCAATAGTATTGAAGTCACTGGGACGACGGATACCTGCCTGTCTTTTTATCCAATCTTGTACTCTGGATTCTACTCGGTGTCCTCAGCGAACAATCTAAGCCTTTCATTTTTAGTGGGTAATGATGATCCACCTGCAACGTATGATGACCTCTTCATGATCATTAACCCGAGTCAACAGAGCGATTTTACTGACAGTGGTATCGCCATAGCGTTGTCCGGGGCGAGCACTGCGATAACGTTGGATCAGCCACTCGCGAGTGAATCTATTGCTAATCGTCACTATATTTATAAAGACCTCGTTAACTATTGTTTTAATTCGTCAACCGAATCTATCAGCCGAGGCGGAGTTCAAGTCGCTGATAGCGTCGCAGATGGCTCAATAAGTTACGATGCACCGACATTACAACGAGGTGGGGTGGTACATATCGATTTTACTTTCGAAGACGACGATGAAACGACCAGTTTCCAACAAGATATACAGGTGCTCAATGTCCCTTAACCGTGCGATACCAATAGGCCGACGTAAGCAGTCGGGAAGCTTGTATATTATTGCCGTTTTTGTATTGGTCGTGATGGGCTTTTTGGGGGCTGCATTAACGAGAATGGAATGGTCAAATAACGATGCCTTGACACGTGATGCTTTGGGCACTCAGGCTTGGTTGTTATCCCACTCCGCGAATGAATTAGTGCTGACCTATATGTATCCACTGAATGCGTCGGCAGCCGTTGCCTCAAATTGTACTTCTCCGATGCCGAGCGATATTCAAAACGCGCTATTGGCGCTAGGATCCCAACAGGTCAATTGTTCAGAAATAACCTCTTCATGCAGTTCGGTTGGAACATTAGAGAGCGAAAGCTTTTACAAGGTAGAAAGTACGGCCATATGTGGTTCAGGTATTAATTACGTACAACGTAAACAAGAAGTTTGGGTTAAGGAGTAGGGCGTGAATAGGAACATATGGGCTTTAATCGTTTTACTAACCTCATTTATGGTGCTCTCTACAGCACAGGCTAAACAACCATCTTCGAGCTGTAGTGTCCATGGCAATAAAGACTTTATTATCGATATGGATGTTATTGGGAGTGATAGCCTACAAGAGTTGTATTTTACAAATCAGGGAGGGACTCAGAGATATCAAACATTATGGTATACGAAAGACAAATCCCAAGACCCTGATTATATTTTCAATGAACCTGATTTGGCTTTGGGCGAAAGTTATAAGATTCGAATCGAGCATAGTGAAAGTACCGGAGAGAGCTACTATTACCGAACTCTCAGTAGTGATATAGAATGGCAATTAATTGATATTGATAATACACCTTTAAAAGAAGGAAAAATTAAAACTGCTGGTATAAATATAGACTCAATTTCTTGTAGTGAAGAGGATGTTACTCCGCCAGTTTACTCTACCAATGCGCTATATGAGTTCGGTACAAAGCAATGTACATCAATGCCCTGTACGATTGATTTTACAAAAGATTATGACTTTGCACCGCTAGTCTTCGTTATGCCAACCGTTAGTATTTCTGCTCCTGACTTAGAGAAACCCGCGACATTAGTTATAACTTCAGACATAACAGAAAGCTCCAACTCTGTCGATATTGACACAGCCTTTGTCGATTTAGATGAATACCCTAACCAAACCACCATGACAGAGGTGAGTTACCTAATCATTGAGCCCGGTGTCGCCAACTTTGATGGTCATGAAGTGATTGCGGGGTATGTAGATACAAATATTACAAAATCAGCGACACACAGTGATGGAACCGCAGTTGTGCAATATTCTGATTTTGGCCGTCAAAGCCAATTTGATGGCCCTGTTGTATTGCATCAGGTTCAAACCAAAAACAATGGCACACAATGGTTAACCTCGGGCAAGATTCTTTCGACAACACCAAGTGACGAGAATACTGAGGTTCGACTATTTATAGAGCTATCATCATCAGGTGATGGTGATGAGGACTATGAGAGTGAGAGGATAGCTTTTTTAGCTACAAATAAAGGGGATGAGCTAGTAGTACAAGGGTATGAAATTGAGTTTGGCAGAGATTATATCAAATCAAGTCAGGGCAACTCGTCACCTTTACAAGATGGATGTGATGATTTTGAAGAGACAGACCTAGACGAGATTGATGGCGTCATTGCCAACAAGCAGGGAAGAAGAGGGCAAAGTGGTGGCTGGGCTAGGCGCTGTAATATCAATGGAGAAGAATTCAGTGTTGTTATTGATGAAGATTCGGATAACAGAGCACATGGTCAGGAAGAAATTGGTTACTTTGCATTTGAGGCTCATGAACTGGAGTTGGATCTTTGTTCGTACTTCCCAGAGCCTGCACAGAGTTGGGAAAGTGATGGAGAATTAAATCTACGAAGTTCGGGTATCACAATAGAGGGTTGGTCGGAAGATTATGAAGATGCCTATTTATCTAGTGGCGAACTTATAGTCGCATTTGAAGACACTGAGAATGAGAATAGCGAATATCATTTAGCAAGTAGTTGTATTACCAGTTCAGGAACGGTCGATTGTGTTTTGAAAACAGGAACGACGCCGCCTTTAGTAGACTCTCCGGTTAAATTATCACCCTCGTGGGGTTCTTTAGAGTTAGAAGTTAGTAATGATAATTTTGACACTGTTTGTGTAGGGTTATCAGAATGCGAAACTTCTACTCTTGAAGGGCAGCGTGTATTGACCATTAAAGAATCTTTAGAATCACTAAAAGTGAGTGCTTATGGGCAAAGTATTCAAACAGTTTTTGAAGCCAAAGCAGGAAGTTATGGCATCAGTATTGAAACGTATTTGTCTGATGGTGCCGTCCTTAATTACTTTCAAGCGAATTCTAGTTATACATTTGGAGAGTTTAACTATAGCGGCTCAGGAGCTTCCTTATCCTCAGAAACTGGTGTGATTATTAATATTGAAGATAGTTACTCTCAATCCAACGCTGTTCCTTTTTATGACATTGATGGAACTCGTGATCTGATTTTTTATGGCCCCGATGCTGAGCTTACATTTAGGACACAAGACGGTAGTGATGTTATTGCGCAAATCTTAGCTGACGAAGTTGAATTTACTAACCTAAGTATTATTCGTGGGGCTATTACGTCCAATGAGCTTATTTTTAATGTGTCTGGCTCTAAGATTATTGGTGAAGGTGCTTGTTTGACTCCTCCGCCTTCTTCCTCATACGAAATTGTCTTAACCCCATCGATAGACATAGCCCTCACCTGTGATGATATTCCACTGACTGCTACCGTGTACAAAGATGGTGCAGTGCATAACTCATATTCTGGGAATATTACCTTATCGGTTACGGGGCAAAGTGATGTGATCGAAGCGGCTAGTTCAGGCGTTGCCAACTTCGATTTATCCTACACCCAAGTGAGCAATGTGACTGCTACGGTGAGTACGACGATAGAAGGCGAGGAGTACGAAGATTCGGGTAGTTATGAATTTGTTCCATACCTTTATGAACTCAGCGCAGATCCTCTACAAGTCATCGCTGGAAAGTCACAATCATTTGAGATTCGCCCAATGGAGTGCAGCTCTGGTGGAACACCTATTAGCTCAATAGATTACAAAGGTGTTAAGACACTCGACTTATCCGTCGTGAGTTACGACTCTCCGAGTTCACCAACAAACAGCGCCGCTATTTCCCTGTTGAATGCCAGTGATGAATGGGTAAACACGCCAACAACCGGAACCCTTGATTTTACGGCTAACTTCAATGTAATTAGCAACCAAGTGGTTGCGTCGTCTGAGCTTATTTATCCTGAGGCAGGGGAAGTCTCTTATTCTCTTTCTGGTGAGCAATGTATTGAAGATGAGAATGACGAACTGATTTGTAAAACCTTCAGTGGTAGCCAAACCGTTCAATCTAGGCCGTGGACGTTTGCAATATGCTCAGATGATGATATCAGCGGCAATGCTACCGATTCGACAAGCACGAGTTATCAAGCCGCAGGAACTCCTTTTGCGATGAAGGTGAAGCCGATAGTTTGGCAAGACGTAAGCGCAACCGATCCGATTGAAACATCAGGATATTGTAATGCAACCGTCACGCAAAACTTCTTTGTTTCCACTGCGCCAAGTGCCACGCTCGAAATGACGTATCAAGTTGATACGCCTTCCGGAGGTGTTGATGGCGATTTAACCGGAACGTTGATAAAAAACCACTCCGATAAGTCTGCTGGTGGTGATTACTATGATTATGCGGCTTTAAGTTGGGATGAAGTCGGTAGCATTCGCCTATTGATGGATACGCAAGCAACTTACTTAGGCATGGATATTAACCAAGGCTATCGTAATGTTGGCCGTTTCTATCCTGCGTTTTTCAAGGTTACTGATACACGTTGGGACTACCCTAACTCACTACCTCATGTCTACATGGGGCAGCCATTTGATGGGTTAGAGTTTGATGTTCAAGCGTTAAATGGTTCGAATGAAGCGGTTGAGAATTATAGTCATGTTAATTATTCAGATAGCTTACAGGCTCAATTCAATTTGTTTGAAAATAGTGGGTTTTCAACGCGTTTTGTCTCTCCAGATTTCACTGACTACGCTTGGGCATTAATTGCTGGAAGTTCAATAGGGACTTTCACTAATACTATCGCTAATGATTGTACGGATAGTATTTGTTGGAATAAGTCGGCGAACTTCGATCAAGATGGCCCTTTTAATGCCGCAGAGGCCATTGAAGATTCCAACATCACTCTTGATGGAACGGCCTCGGTCACAAATATCGATCCCATCGCCTTTACCACAGATGGAGCGGTTCTAACGGATCAGCCAGACATCCGCTTCGGCCGAATAAACTTGAAAGATGTGGGTGGTAATCAAAATACAGATATTACGATCCCACTGACCGTCGAATACTGGAATGGTACTCGCTTTATCACCAATACCGATGATAGCTTCACCGACTTCGATGGCGCTAATTACTGCCATCAAGTGATTTGGTCAGATTTAACCGATAATGCCAGTCTGGCTGGAAGTAAAAACGTTGAGTTTGGTGAGTCAAGAGCGCTTGTTGCCAGCCAAACAACATCTGCTCGTGAACAGATACGATTTTGGTTAACGCTTCATAGCACTGATGGTGAAAATGGTGAGAGTGACAATTGTAGTGGAGGTGATAATGGATTGTCATGGCTTCGTTACAATTGGGATGGGAAAGACTCAGATGAAGAAGACCCATCAACAGTTGTAACCTTTGGAATTCATCGTGGTAATGATCGGGTCATTTATCGAGGTGAATCAGGTTTAACAGGGCAGTAATTATCATGATTTCATGCGTTAAGTAAGGAAACTGTTAGAAATAGCGGATTTTAGTCCATGTTTATACCTCAATGCCTTGCCGATGTGGCAAGGCATTGGTACATTTAGTGCAATTTTTATCTTCTAATTCTCGCAGGACGAACGAAGAATATGTTTAAAAAACTTCGTGGCATGTTTTCTAACGACCTATCTATCGATTTAGGTACAGCCAACACACTTATATATGTTAAAGGACAAGGGATCGTTCTAGACGAGCCTTCTGTTGTTGCTATTCGTCAAGACCGCGCACGCTCAGGAAAAAGTGTTGCAGCAGTCGGTCACGCCGCAAAGCAAATGCTAGGTCGTACACCTGGCAACATTTCTGCTATTCGACCAATGAAAGATGGTGTGATTGCAGACTTCTATGTAACTGAAAAAATGTTACAGCACTTCATTAAGCAAGTTCACGACAACAGTGTGCTTAAACCAAGTCCTCGCGTTTTGGTTTGTGTACCTTGTGGTTCAACGCAGGTTGAACGTCGTGCGATTCGTGAGTCAGCATTAGGTGCGGGTGCTCGTGAGGTTTACCTTATCGATGAGCCAATGGCCGCAGCAATTGGTGCTGGCCTGCGCGTTTCTGAGCCAACAGGTTCAATGGTTGTTGATATCGGTGGTGGTACAACGGAAGTGGCGGTTATCTCACTAAATGGTGTGGTTTATTCGTCTTCTGTCCGTATCGGCGGTGACCGTTTTGATGAAGCCATCATCAACTATGTTCGTCGTAATTACGGCAGCTTAATTGGTGAAGCGACGGCTGAAAAGATCAAACATGAGATCGGCTCTGCGTACCCTGGCGATGAAGTTGAAGAGATTGAAGTACGCGGTCGTAACCTTGCAGAAGGTGTACCTCGTAGCTTTAGTCTAAATTCAAACGAAATACTGGAAGCGCTACAAGAGCCGCTAACAGGCATCGTTTCCGCAGTGATGGTTGCACTAGAACAGTGTCCACCTGAACTTGCTTCTGACATTTCTGAAAACGGCATGGTTCTGACGGGTGGCGGCGCGCTACTTAAAGACCTGGACCGTTTACTGACAGAAGAAACAGGTATCCCTGTCGTTGTTGCTGAAAACCCATTGACATGTGTAGCACTTGGCGGCGGTAAAGCCCTTGAGATGATCGACATGCACGGTGGCGACCTATTTAGCGAAGAGTAATACGTTTATTTGGTCTTAGTTTAGGATTTGTTTTTTTATCACTAGGGTCAGTAAAGCGAAAATTAGGATCTCTATATCATGAAGCCGATATTTGGCAGAGGGCCTTCACTTCAATTTCGCCTATTTTTAGCGGTTACTTTATCAGCCAGCCTTATGCTGGCTGATAGTCGTTTAGGTGCATTTTCAAGCGTCCGATATTTTTTGAATAGCTTAGTCGCTCCGATCCAGTATGCGGCGGATATGCCTCGCGTCATGTTTGACGGCTTCTATGACAACTTTAACACTCGCTCAGACCTGCTCGAGTCAAGTCGTGTTCTAAAGCGAGAAGTACTTAAGCTTAAAAACGACCTGTTACTTCTTGATCAATATAAAGAAGAAAACAATAGGTTACGTAAATTGTTAGATTCCTCATTTGTTCGTGATGAACGAAAGGTCGTGACAGAGGTTATGGCTGTAGATACCACACCTTATCGCCGGCAAGTCGTTATTGATAAAGGCCGAATTGATGGCGTGTACGTTGGTCAACCCGTGACCAATGAGTTTGGTATTGTTGGTCAGGTCACCTTCGTTGCCGCTCATAACAGCCGAGTGCTGCTCCTCACTGATAGTAATAGTGCAATCCCTGTTCAGGTGATCCGTAATGATATTCGCGTTATTGCGTCGGGTACGAATGACATTGACCAAATTCAACTTGAACACATTCCGACAAGTACCGACATCGTAGAAGGCGACCTGCTGGTGACTTCCGGTTTAGGCGGTGTGTACCCTGAAGGTTACCCAGTTGCTCATGTTTCTAGTGTAGATCGTGATACTCAAAGAGAGTTCGCAGCCATTAGTGCTGAACTTGTCGTTGAATTTGACCGACTCCGATATCTATTGTTGATCTGGCCGAATGAGTCGAGAGTTGATAAAGCAATGCAACCCGACCCTGATGTGTTGGAAGAGGAGTTGGATGATGCGCAATAGAGTGCTCTCAAGTCGCTTGGTGATCATGGCTTCATTTTTGATTGCCCTTATTCTACAAACGATTCCATGGCCTGGCATGTTGGACCTAGTTCGACCTGCTTGGTTGTTGTTGGTTCTGTGCTACTGGGTGCTTGCATTGCCTCATCGAGTGAATGTAGGAACAGCTTTAATTCTAGGGTTACTCTGGGACCTACTGCTTGGGTCGACACTGGGTATTCGTGGAATGATGCTCTCAATCGTCATCTACGTTGTAGCGATTAACTTCCTGGTACTTAGGAACATGGCACTGTGGCAACAAGCCATCATCATTGCATTGTTATCCATAGGCCTTGAAGGTTTGATCTTCTTTGGTGAATTTTTGATACAAGATATTGCATTTAACCCTCTATCTCTTTGGAGTGGTTTGATCAACTGCATCTTGTGGCCATGGATGTTCTTATTGATGCGTCGAGTACGACGTCACTGGCAGATAAAATAATGAAGTCACCATTAGTATTAGCGTCTGGCTCCCCAAGACGCAAAGAGTTGTTGTCTCAACTGGGCTATGATTTTCAAGTCATCGTCACTGATGTAGAGGAGAATCGCTTAGCTGGAGAATCACCAGAGCAATATGTTAAGCGCCTCTCATTTGATAAGGCCAGTGCTGGGCTTTCAAGCCTTGGCAGTAAAAGTATTGTGTTAGGTTCTGATACCATTGTGGTTATTGGTGATACTGTACTTGAAAAGCCCGATGATTTATCAGACTCGAAGCAGATGTTAATGAAGCTCTCAGATAGCTGCCATCAAGTTTTAACCGCGGTGACGGTCATATCAGAACAAAAACACAAGTCGGTGGTTGTGTCGACTAATGTATGGTTTAAGCCTTTGTCAGAAAAAGAAATAGAAGAATATTGGCAAACGGGTGAACCCTGCGATAAAGCAGGCAGCTATGGCATTCAAGGGCTTGGAGGTCGATTCGTCACACGAATTGAAGGAAGCTATTTTGCCGTGGTTGGACTGCCACTTTATGAAACTGACCAACTGCTGCACGAATTCTTATAATTATAATTTTGAGGTGCGCTCATGAGTGCAGAGTTACTGTTAAACATCACGCCAAGTGAAACACGTGTGGCGATGATCGAAGGTGGAATACTCCAAGAGATCCACATAGAGCGTGAAGCAAAGCGCGGCATTGTTGGCAATATCTATAAAGGTAAGGTCAGCCGTGTTTTACCTGGTATGCAAGCCGCTTTCGTTGATATCGGCTTGGATAAAGCCGCGTTTTTACATGCCTCTGATATCGTGCCTCACACTGAATGTGTTGCTGAAAATGAGAAACAGCAATTCCAAGTTCGAGATATCTCAGAGCTGGTTCGCCAAGGCCAAGATATTGTGGTTCAGGTGGTGAAAGACCCACTTGGCACAAAAGGTGCGCGACTCACGACCGATATCACTCTCCCATCTCGTTATCTTGTCTTCATGCCCGGTGCGAGTCATGTGGGTGTCTCTCAGCGCATAGAAAGTGAAAAAGAACGCAACCGTTTAAAGAAAGTGGTTGCGGATTACTGTGATGAACATGGCGGCTTTATCATTCGTACCGCTGCTGAAGGGGCGGATGAGAAAGAGCTTTCTCAAGATGCGGCTTTCTTAAAACGCTTATGGTCGAAGATTTCAGAGAGGCGAGCTAAATACAAAACGCGAAGCACTCTATACGGTGAGCTTGGTCTTGCACAGCGAATCATACGTGATTTCGTAGGCACTGAACTGGATAACATCATGATCGATTCTCGTCTTGAATATGAAGGCATGCTGGAGTTCACAGGGGAATATGTCCCTGAGCTGACGGATAAGGTCGAGCTGTATGAAGGTGAGAAGCCGATCTTTGATATGTACGACACAGAGAACGAGATTCAGCGTTCATTGGATCGTAAGGTTGAGTTGAAGTCAGGCGGTTATCTTATTATTGATCAGACCGAAGCGATGACTACGGTTGACATTAACACGGGTGCTTTTGTTGGACGTCGAAACCTAGAAGAGACCATATTCAACACTAATATTGAAGCGACTCAGGCCATTGCACGTCAGCTTAGATTAAGAAATCTAGGCGGTATTATCATTATCGATTTCATTGATATGATCTCTGAAGAACACCGTAAGCGAGTGCTCACCTCGTTAGATAATGCATTAAGCAAAGATCGAGTAAAAACCAACATCAATGGTTTTACACAGCTTGGTTTGGTAGAAATGACGCGTAAGCGAACGCGTGAAAGTATTGAGCATGTTTTATGTTCTAGCTGTCCTGCCTGTGAAGGTCGAGGCAGTGTCAAAACGGTAGCTACGGTCTGTTTCGAAATTCTACGAGAGATCACTCGAGTTAATCGTGCCTACGACGCTGATAAGTTCGTTGTGTATGCGTCACCAGCCGTTGCTGCATCGTTGGAAGATGATGAATCTCATGCATTGGCCGAACTGGAAGTCTTTATTGGTAAAGAAGTACGCATTCAAGTTGAACCGCTGTACGTTCAAGAGCAATTTGATGTCGTTATGATGTAATGGAACGCTTGTGAATTCAGTGTTAGTTCGACTATTGCGCTTATCTCTATATTTACTCGTGACCTTGCTTGTCTCATTGGCAATCTTGGTGACGAGTTTGCGCATTGCCCTGCCCAAATTAAATCACTTTCAGGACGCGATTCAGACTTGGGTAAGTAAAAGTGCTGGCATTGATTTTGAGATAGACAGTGTCTCGGGTTTTTGGCGCAACACTCACCCTTCGATTGCCTTAGAAGGCCTCGCCGCTGATCTTCCCGATAATTCAAATATTCACCTTTCAGCAAACACGTTGGAGGTCGAGTTTGATTTGATTCAATCTTTACTTCAACTTCAGCCTATTGTCACAGATTTAACCGTTGACCAATTCAAGCTGGATATACGGTCAGTAGACCTTTTCGAATCCAGTGACGAGTCGTTAGAGACTGTTCCAGAGCATGATAGCTCAGTCATTTCAAAGCTCGATAGGCTGCTATTACGCCAACTTGACGATTTTACAATGACCAACTCATGGATCATTTACCAATCCGTTGATGGTGGTACTCGTCAGCTCGACATTGATAGGCTTCGCTGGCTAAACAAAGGAAACCAGCATAAAGCCGAAGGGACAATCAGTGTTGCTGATACGGCTTTTAACTCATTGCAAGTGAGCGCTAACTTTCTTGATCATGGGTCACTGCAAGATGTCTCCGGCGAGTTTTATGTGGCGGCGGAACATATTCGGGTAACCCCTTGGATTCCCGCCGACATACAGGAAAAAACGGGCATAGAGAAAGGCCTGGTTAGCTTTAGTAGTTGGCTTACCCTTGAGCGCTCTCGCCCCGTTGATGCTTACGTGGACATTAATCCTTCAGAGTTGGTTTGGAATGACGGTGAAGAGCATATTTTAATGCTTGAGTCTGGCATCATCAAATTACTGCCGAGTGAACAAGGCTGGGTATTGAACGGTCACTCTCTCAAAATGAGGACCGATGAAATTGAATGGCCTGAACTGGATATCGCGTTCAAATGGCAGCCTAGTGAGTGGCGACTAAACCTATCTCACCTTGATCTTGTTGCGCTTCGCCCATTGACTGGCATGGTGCCTGATTTTGGTGATTCAGCCGCCCTGATTGAAGAGCTTGATTTTACGGGCCAGCTGGAAGATATCAGAATATCGAAAGGCGAAGATCTTGAATCACTTAAGTATTCGGCCGATCTGACGGAAGTGGGTATGGCTCAATGGGAACTTCTTCCTGAAGTGCATCACGCATCCATTTCTGTATCAGGCAATACCGCACAAGCCAAAGCGTCCGTCTCTCTGATTGATGATGCTCTCCCATATGGTGATGTATTCCAAGCGCCTTTGAATATCAGACAAGGGCAAGTGGATATCATTTGGCAGAATACTGAGGAAGGTTGGTCACTTTGGGCAGATAAAGTCACAGCGGCCACGCCAGACTTACAAGTGCTCGGTGCTTTTCGTTTAGATTTTCCAGAAGGGCGCAGCCCGTTTCTCTCGTTTTATGCCGAAGCTGATCTGTATAACGCGAGTCAAACATGGCGTTATTTGCCGACTCTAGCATTGGGGCAAAGCCTCACCGATTATTTATCAACCGCGATTCAAGCAGGTAAGGTCAGTACCTCTAAACTTTTGTGGTATGGCGAGCTGGGTAACTTCCCGTATCAAGAAAATAACGGAATGTTTCAGGCGCTTGTGGGTTTAAGAGAAGCCAAATTTAGCTTTGATACGGCTTGGCCACCCATTACCGATTTGCAGCTTGATTTGTTGTTTGAAAATGATGCGATGTATCTTGATTCACGTGATGCCACTCTCATGGATGTACATGGAAAGCGCATCACTGGTCGAATTCCGCGGCTCGCGAGCCTGGGGCACATCGAGATTGAAGCGAGCGCTGTCGGAGAAGGCAATGCGGTTCGCGACTATATGACCTCCTCACCATTGGTCGATTCAGTGGGGGCAGCGTTAACCGCCATCCAGATAGATGGAGAGGTGACCTCCGAGTTTGAGCTTTATATACCGTTTCATGATGGTGAAGAAGCGAGAGCGTGGGGTTTTGCTGAGCTCGCCGATAATCATGTTGAGATTGAAGCGCCACCAATGACACTCGAAAATGTCACCGGGCGGATCGAGTTTGATAATGATGTGGTGAAAGCCGCAGGCCTGTCAGCCAACTTGTTGAAACAGCCTTTATCTTTGGACTTTTCTGGTGAAAACTCCGGTTCAGGCTATGCCGTGGGCATTGATCTGTTGGGTGACTGGGACATTGAACCGTTAGCCCCTTATATTGGTGAGCGTTGGACTCAAGATATTTCAGGGCATGCGCCTTGGCAATCTGCGATTAACATTCAGCTTAACGATGTCGGCTTTACGTATCAGATTGATCTGAATGCTGACATGAAGATGGTGAAAAGTGACTACCCTTATCCGTTAAACAAACCGTTAAAAACGAAAGGCCAAGCTCGCTTGCAGGCTTCAGGAAATCAAGAATCGATCAGTGCTCGACTCTTGCTACCTCGGGCAAAATATCAGGCCGAAATCGATATACGCCCTGACACGCCCGTGATAACGGCGACTAACCTGGTTGTAGGCAATGGCAGCTTCAAAATCAGTCCTGTTGTCGGGCATCACGCTCAAATTAGGACGGAGAAGTTTGATTTAGATAAATGGCTAAATATTTCTCATCGGCCTGTGCCTGAGAAAAAAGCTATACTCGATGAGCTTAATACTCCCACCATTCCTACACCTCAACGCGTGAACATCAATGTTGCCGATCTCACTCTTGCTGGTATTGAGTGGCACGATGTCGACTTTTCCGCTCGCCGGAAGAACTTAGGCTGGTATTTTGATTTAGAGAGCCAAGAAGCAAGAGGCGAAGCAAGCTATATAGAGCCGTACGACCTTTCAGTGTCTCTTGAGCGATTACACATTTATATCCCAGCATTAGATGAGATAGACAATGAACAAGGGCTGTTGAATGTTGAGCCTGGGCCCGTTGAGCTTATCTCTAGCTTTGATCGCACATTCCATGAAAACATGCCAAACTTAACATTAGCCATCGATGACTTTTGGTTGCAAGGCTACAAGGTTGGTACGGTCAATGTCGATTTGGTTCGCCAAGGAAACAAGCTCGAGTGGAAAGACATTTCTATGACCAGTGGCGCCAATAAAGTTGCAATCAATGGTGCATGGACACTGACAGAGACCGAAAGCTTTACAGAGTACAATATGGAACTCAGCGGTGAAAATAACAGTGATCTCATGGAGCGTTTCGGAATTAGCTCGGGCATACAACGAGCACCGTTTGATTTGAATGCGCAGATGAAATGGAATGGTGCACCTTGGTCTATGCAGGTGGACTCCTTAGAAGGCAAGGTTAACAGTCGACTGGGCAAAGGCGTGATTTCCGATGTTAGCGGCGCCGCTCGCTTATTAGGTTTGTTCAGTCTTGATTCGATTATTCGTAAGATGCAGCTCGATTTTACAGATGTCTTTGACAAAGGGATGGCCTTTAACTCCATCACTGGGTCGGGGGAAGTTCGAGATGGTATTTTTGTCACCAACGATATAAAGATGGATGCGGTTGCCGGTGAAATGACCATAAAAGGCCTTGCGAATCTCAATGATAGAACGGTCGATGCAGAGGTCAATTTTGTTCCTGATATTACCTCTGGAATACCGGTTCTCACGGCGTTTGCGGTGACCCCACAGACTGCCATTTACGTATTGGCGATTACGACGGTTATCTCACCGGTGGTAGAGGTCTTTACACAGGTGAATTATTCAGTCAAAGGACCGTTAGATTCGCCAACGGTTAGCGAGCTTTCTAGGCGTAAAGGTGAATTTGAACTGCCAGAGAAGCTGAGAGAAGAGGCAAAGTCGGAGTAATCACATGGAATGTGTCGGTATTATACAAATGACCTCATCCCCCGATCCGCTTGAGAACTTAGCGTACATTCGGCGTGAGGTGAAGAGTCTTGCTGGTCAGGGAGCTGCCTGGGTTGTAACACCAGAAAATGCTCTCGTCTTTGGTAGCCGTAAAGACTATCACCAACATGCAGAGGCTTTAGCGACGGGTCCAATGCAACGAGAGTTACGTCATATTGCCCGTGATAACAAGGTTTGGTTAGTTGTCGGCAGCATGCCTATTCGTACAGAGCAAGGCGAAGTCAGCACGACGAGTCTTGTGATCAATAGTGATGGAGACATCGTTTCTCACTACGATAAGCTGCACATGTTTGATGTTGATGTACAAGACACGCACCAACGCTATCGCGAATCCGAAACCTTTTGTCCAGGAAAAGATATTGTCGTCGCGGATACACCATTTGGGAAAGTGGGTCTTTCTATCTGTTATGATGTACGTTTTCCTCACTTATACTCTGAACTCGTCAAACGTGGGGCTAAAATTCTACTTGTTCCCGCTGCATTTACGGCAGTGACGGGGCAGGCCCACTGGGAAGTCTTATTGCGATCACGAGCGATTGAAACTCAGTCTTGGGTGATCGCGGTTAACCAGGTTGGTCGTCATCCATGTGGCAGAGAAACATGGGGGCACTCTATGGTGATTAATCCCTGGGGTGAGGTGGTCTTAGATTTAAAAGATAACCTGAGCAGTGGTATCGTTGATATCCAGTTGAATCAGGTTGATGAAGTTCGAAATACTATGCCAGTGGCATCACACACTCGGTTTGATAACCAATTCAAAAATAATTAAGAGCAGATTATGAGCCTAAACCAAATCGAAGATGCATTGTTAGCGCCAACGGGTTTAACAGAACAGAATATTTCAGATACGTTAGCGAGTATTGCAACGCGTCAAATTGATTATGCCGATATCTACTTTCAATCTAGCTGGCATGAGTCACTCGTACTTGAAGACAGCATCATCAAAGATGGCTCGTTTAACATCGACTGCGGTGTCGGTGTTCGTGCAGTATCTGGTGAGAAGACGGGGTTCGCTTACTCGGATCAAATCCAGTTGGATGGACTTAATCAGAGTGCGATTGCTGCTCGCGGTATTGCACAGCAGGGACAAAGTGCAAAAGTTAAGACATTCAGTCGTCATGACAATCAAGCCTACTACGCTGCAGTGAACCCATTAGAGAGTTGGAAAAAGCAGCAGAAGACCGAATTATTGAAAGAGCTTGATGCGTATATCCGCACCAAAGAGCCACTCATTCAAGAGGTGTCAGTAAGTCTCAGTGGCGTTCATGAGAATGTACTTGTTGCGGCTACGGATGGAACGTACGCAGGTGATATTCGACCTTTAGTTCGTCTATCAATCAGCGTACTTGCACAAAAAGGAGATCGCCGAGAGCGTGGTAGCTCAGGTGGTGGTGGCCGATTTGGCTATGATTTCTTTTTGTCAGGCAGTGAAGGCGCTCAGATCGCGTATCAATTTGCGGATGAAGCGATTCGTCAAGCACTGGTGAATTTGGAAGCGGTTGCCGCTCCAGCGGGCGCGATGCCTGTAGTTTTAGGCTCTGGTTGGCCGGGTGTACTGTTGCATGAAGCGGTTGGCCATGGTCTTGAAGGGGACTTTAATCGCAAAGAGTCGTCAGTCTTCTCTGGAAAAATAGGTGAGATGGTGACCTCAAAGCATTGTACGATTGTGGATGATGGTACATTGAAAGATCTGCGCGGATCATTGAACGTTGATGATGAAGGCGTCAGCGGCCAGTACAATACCTTGATTGAGAATGGAAAACTGAAAGGTTACATGCAAGACAAGCTGAATGCTCGTTTGATGAATGTTGCGCCTACGGGGAATGGTCGTCGTGAATCTTATGCTCACCTTCCAATGCCTCGTATGACCAACACTTACATGTTGCCTGGTGAGCATTCCCCAGAAGAGATTATCTCAACGGTTAAGAAAGGCCTTTATGCACCTAACTTTGGTGGTGGTCAAGTGGACATCACTTCAGGAAAGTTTGTTTTTTCTGCCTCTGAAGCTTACATGATTGAAGATGGAAAAATTACGCACCCAGTAAAAGGGGCGACATTGATTGGCTCTGGAATTGAAGCGATGCAACAAGTCTCTATGGTGGGTAATGACCTGAGTTTGGATCGCGGTGTTGGAGTTTGCGGAAAGGCAGGTCAAAGCGTTCCTGTTGGCGTAGGTCAACCGACTCTTAAACTCGATATGCTCACGGTTGGTGGTACTGAATAACCGAATCGTTTGATTACTCTATAGAGCAGACAATAAAAAAGCAGCGGATTGAATCACCGCTGCTTTTTTGATATTTGGCTGCTTACTATAGTCGGTATTTTATCTTGCTTAGGAATTAAATACCTACTGCTATTGGTAAGCTTTATAACGACTAGATACCATCACGCTCAATTGGACAGCTCATACATCGAGCGCCACCGCGTCCGCGTCCTAGTTCATTGCCAGGAATCGTGAGTACTTCAATGCCAGCTTTGTCGTATTTTTCATTAGTATAAACATTACGTTCATAACCAATCACGACACCAGGTTTCACCGTGAGGACGTTATTCGCGTCGTTCCATTGTTCACGTTCAGCTTCGTAGCTGTCACCGCCCGTCGTAATGATTTTTAAGTAATCTAACTCAAGCGCATTTTCTATTGCGTGAATGTAGCTTGGCACTTTCTCAACTTTCATCTCATCGGTTGATCCTGAATGTTCATCGCCCTTAGGGGTCAGACGCCAAGTATCGAGATCTTTGCGCATGATTTCTGGGTAAACCGAGAAGGTATCGACGTCCATGTGGGTCATCACCGTATCAAGGTGCATACAGGAGCGGTGTTTAGGCAGATCAACTGCGATCACTTCTTTCGCTTGACCATGCTTAAATAGATTCGCTGCCAGGTTCTCAACGCCTTGTGGCGTCGTACGTTCTGAAATACCAATCAGAACCGCTCCATTACCGATCACAAGAACATCACCGCCCTCGATATTGGCATTGTCGTAATGAAGATCTTCATTGCCAAAGTACTGGATGAAATCTTGGCCTGCAAAAACTGGGTGCCAGCGATAGATGGCGCGTAAATGATTGGTTTCGCGTTGACGTGCCGCTTTCATCATTGGGTTTAATGACACCCCGCCATAAACCCAGCAAGATGTATCTCGGGTAAATAGGTGATTGGGTAATGGTTCAATTACAAAGTCGAGTGGGCGATGCATCTTAGGAAGCATTGAAGAAGATTGTAGTTTCAGCTCTGAATAGGCTAAACCACCAAGAAGAACCGTCGCGAGATGATCATTGGTCATATCACTGAGGTAATGTCTAAGATCCTTGGCGAAAGTAGGGCCATAGCGGAAATCTGAGATTTGAGTTGTGAGAAGCCATTGCTTAGCATCTTCTATTGCAAGGGTTTCTACTAATAGATCATGCAGTAATAAGACTTCAACACCCTGGTTGGTTAACGTATTAGCAAAGGCATCATGCTCTTCCCCTGCTGCTTCAACAGCGAGTACATCATCGAAGAGTAGCTCGTGACAATTTGATGGGGTGAGGTGAGTGAGCGCGCGCTCAGGTCGATTTAATAATACTCGTCTTAACTGACCGACTTCAGATCCAACGTACAACTTACTCATTTCGTATCCTTACTAATTTTCCAGCCGTTATTTATGACAAGCTTGTTATAAAGATGCAAGCGGCATTTTTGCTGATATCAACTAAGTATGGTCTCTTATTGAGCGAATATCTCTTTTTATTGATACCAAGTTGGCAATAAATGCTATTTATATCTGTTTTATACGAAGTTAAAAAACTGCGTGGCTATGCGTTTGGCCGTTTAAGGTGAGAGAAAGAAAAGAGAAAAAAGGCGAATAGATATTCACGTTTCTGGAGTAATGGAGGAATGCGTAAATGTTTATTCAAATCTCTTTGAATCAGGCTATTCATTGTTTGCCCATATTCACGCACTTATTAAAGGAGCCTAGGTTTCTCTAGAGACACATAAAACTCTGATTTTGTAAAACAGTGATATTTGTTAGAATTTTGTAACTAAATGAGCTGAACAACCTATTATTTGATGGCGAGACAATAAAGATCCTGCTTGGATCGCTTTGCCAGTGGCATTTTCATGCGATCCATGCGATATTCCTTCGCAATTATTTTTCGATTTTATCAACACGATCCGGAGCACAAAGTATGTCTCAACAAGATGATTATCTATCAGTAGAAGACCTCATTGAGATTCAAAAGGAAGAGACTCGCGATATCATTCAAGCTTTATTGGAAGATGGTAGTGAACCCGATTCGCTGTATGAAATTGAACACCACTTGTTTGCAGAAGACTTTGCTACGCTTGAGAAAGCAGTCGTTGAAGCGTTTAAGATGGGCTTTGAAGTACTAGAAGCTGAAGAGACTGAAGACGAAGAAGGCAACAAACTACTTTGTTGTGATGCGACGATGCAATCGGCCTTAAATGCAGAAGCGATTGATGCACAAGTTGAAAAATTGGTTCACCTCGCAGAGAAATACGACATCATTTATGACGGGTGGGGCACTTACTACGAAGGTGAAGATGCTCTGGTTGATGAAGAAGATGAGTAAAGTTGAGAAAACCTTGCTGTTATAGCAAGGTTTTTTTTCGCTTGTAGTTTTATTTTTTAACTATACACATTTTAAAATTGTGAATGTGTGATGTGATAGATTCAGTAAAGGATTCAAGCGGAAATATTTGGTATGTCAGGTATGATCTACGAGATTAAATTAATAGAAATTAAAGGCTTTAGTTACAAAATTCCATTAGTCGAGTGTGATGAAAATGGGGGAGCTACGGGTAGCTTTTTCAAAGGACAAGTCTAGTGATGTACATATCAAGCGTATTACCTTTGCAAAACCTAAGAAAACAATGGAGGTAGTTTACCTAGCGCTAGACGAGCTCTGAAGCCTTTGATAAATGTAGAATGGCAAGAGGTTGAGCGTATTTTAACGCAGACCAAAAGGGCTATTAAGAGTTTACATGGTTAGAACAATTAGTGAGTCTTGCTGAAATTTGATGAGTTAAGTAAAGCCAAGAGAGAGGCTGGAGATGTGACCTTCTTTGACATAACGATAGTCTATCTCATCTCTATAAAGAAAGTTGGTTCAAATTGAAGGAAATGCAGAACTAAAATAAGTTCAAGTTTGTCTGTCTTGATTTACCGACCAGCCATATGCTGTTACACCACATATTCATTGTTCGAGTATCCCTCTCGTTGTAGTGGCACGCTTATCGCTGCGCAGAACCCTAGAATGACAAAAGACGCCATTGCTGTCATACGTACCCACCTCAATTCCTCATGCCTAATATGAGTAGGCTTGATGCGCAACCCGAAACGAATAGAGGGTACTCTTTTTCTTTTGATTGAGCCTTGGGTGTACAATCCGGACCTCAGATTCAATCAATTGATTTATAACCTTCAACTTGAAAGCTCACAGTTCTCGACTAATAGATGCTCATCAACTAAGTGAAAGAACGGGGCCTGTAAGCTAGTGTGTTTGAGTTGCTCTGTGTCGATATAAATAGAGTCCTTCGGATAATGCTCTTAATAGAGCGTTTAAAATCGCTTGTCGTTCAACACACCCATAATGGCTATGACTATCTGATGCTTCACCGCTTATTAAAAGCTGAGGGCTTTGTTTTGAATAGGAAGCATACCTATCGCCTCTACACAGATGTAGTGCTACAAATCAGAACGAAGAATCGAAAGAAGCGGCATTGGGCAAATTGTGTCCGTATCCATCATTGGTCAGCAGGTTGGATTTGCAAGGGCATTTGAATCGGATAAATGGTGGCCGTTCCTGACCACTACTCTCCTAAGAACCGTGTATGCGAGCTTTCTAAAGCCATTACAACCGAGCCATTAACACCGTCTTTTCCCTTGATTTAGCCTGGCCATTCCTATTGCCTGTCCACGTAATCCATGCCTGTCATCTTCTATTTGTGCTGGGGTTTTGTTGTAATTAATAAGTAAATTAATCCGTTAATTATAATTAATGAATAATAAAAATCATTCGTTATTCACAGTGTTTCTCGTTGTATTTAAGGTCGTAATCTTGGATAGCAGGTCTGTTTTATTTGTTGGCTCTCTATTTCTAGACATACACGCATGCACATACAGCAGGAAGCAAAATTATGAAGAAAAATAAAGAAGGTAGTGTTTCATCCACTTTTTACCGCCGCTCTGGGTCTTCAGGGAGCGTATTTAGTCTCTCTCTATTAACTGTATCGATTCTAGCTGGTTGTGGCGGTGGCGATGGCGATGGCGATGGCGATAATGCAGCCCCGACGACGTCAGTGCCAGCAGTGCCAGCGCCTTCTTCAGCGGCTTATTATGATGTCACAGCTATTGATGGCTATTTGCAAAACGCTCGAGTGTTTCTTGATACCAACCACAACGGTCAGCTGGATGCGGGGGAGCCCAATGGGCTGACCTTAAATCAAGGCCGCGTGTCGTTGGACGTGACGGAGGTGTCCAACCCTGAGGACTATCATGTGTACGTTCAAGCGGAGCGAGGGGTGACCTTGGATGAGCAGTCGGGAACGTTTGTGAAGCGAGATTTTGTGTTGGCAGCGACGCCGGGGTCAGAGCACGTGACGCCATTAACCACGCTGGCTTGGGTTAGAACCTTGCAAGGCCTTGGGTTGGCACAAAGCCAACCCGCCACAGAGGAAGAAAGAGAGGTATTGCAAACACGTCTTGAGCAGGTGGTGACCCAGATAGCGACGGAGTTGGGCATTTCCCCTGAGGCGGTTGGCTCGGAT
Source organism: Vibrio sp. 10N.261.55.A7 (assembly GCF_002877365.1). Classification (GTDB taxonomy): domain Bacteria; phylum Pseudomonadota; class Gammaproteobacteria; order Enterobacterales; family Vibrionaceae; genus Vibrio. Next base: position 97,621 of record NZ_MCWZ01000299.1, on the reverse strand, counting down.
TTTGTGGCGCAGGGCGATACTAAGGCGTTGTTTGCGGCCGAGTCGTTGGTGGCGTCGGGCGTGTTGCCGGCGATGCATGAAGAGTTGCAGGCCCTACTGAACATCGGTCATGAGGACACTCAGGCGTATGAAACGCAGTATGAGGTGGTGTCGCAAATGATAGCGGGGAGTTTGCAGGTGACGGACGTGGAGGCAGCGAGTCTACCGCCGTTGTTTGAGGCGCCTGAGCTGGATGTGAATGGCTTTTTGGAGTGTGACTCAGGGTACAAGCCGTTGTCAGGTGTGTGTGTGGTGGATACCGATGGCGATGGCATTGTGGATTATGACGATACGGACGATGATAACGATGGAGTGCCGGACGTTCGTGATGCGTTTCCGTTAGATGAGACCGATTCCCTGGACAGTGACGGGGATTTTATTGGCGATATGCACGACAACGATGACGACAACGACGGCGTGTTGGACGGCGACGATATGTTCCCGTTGAACCCGGAGGAGTCCGTTGACAGAGATGAGGATGGGGTCGGGGATAACACCGATGTGTTCCCTTACAACCGCAATGAGCAGTTTGACACCGATGGTGATGGTATGGGCAACCACGCCGATTTGGATGATGATAACGATGGAGTGGAAGATTTCTCGGACAGGTTCCCACTGGATGTCAGTGAGTGGGATGACCGTGATGGCGATGGTGTGGGTGACAATGCGGATGCATTCGATGCCGATCCTAACGAATCGGTTGACAGAGATAAAGATGGGGTTGGTGATAACAGCGATGCATTCCCGCAGAACCCTCTAGAGAGTGTAGACAGTGATGGCGATGGCGCCGGGGATAACGCTGATCAGTTCCCTAATGACCCAAATGAACGTTTCGACTTTGATGGTGATGGGGTTGGTGATAACAGCGATGCATTCCCAGATGATCCGAAAGATTCAGCAGATACTGATGGTGATGGCATAGGCAACAGTATTGACGATGATATTGATGGGGATGGATACCTCAATGTTAATGACAGGTTTCCGGAAGATGCCAGTGAGTGGATTGACAGAGATGAAGATGGGGTGGGCGACAACGCGGATGCGTTTGACGATGACCCAACGGAAACATTGGACAGTGACAAGGATGGTGTAGGTGATAACAGTGATGCATTGCCCGATGACTCCTATGAGTCTATCGACACTGACAAGGATGGTGTGGGAAATAACAAAGATTTATTCCCCAATAACTCGAATGAGTGGGCTGACACCGATGGGGATGGCACCGGGGATAACAGCGACGATGACATTGATGGCGATAGCGTGCCGAATGTGGACGATAAGTTCCCGAGCGACCCAACAGAGTCGGCGGACAGCGACAATGATGGGGTGGGCGATAATACGGATGTGTTTGACGATGATCCGAATGAGTCATCAGATCGCGATGGCGACGGCGTGGGGGACAACAGCGATAAGTTCCCAGATGATATCGAGCGGTCTAAAGATACCGATGGCGATGGGATAAGTGATAAGGATGACCCGGACATTGATGGGGATTATGTGCGGAATGAGGATGATGATTTCCCAAGTGACCCAACGGAGTCGAAGGACAGTGACCGGGATGGGGCGGGGGATAACATCGATGTTTTCCCAAATGACCCAGCGGAGTCGAAAGATACCGATGGAGATGGCACTGGCGATGTGGCCGATGAGAATGACGATAACGACTCGTTCAACGATGACGTGGATGCGTTCCCGGAAGACGACAGTGAGTGGTCCGATCTAGATAGTGATGGCATTGGTGACAACCGCGATGCGGATGACGATGGCGATGGTTACGGAGATGTTGTAGATGCATTCCCGTTGGATAGTACCGAGTGGCTCGATACCGACGGAGATGGGAGTGGTAATAATGTTGATACGGACGACGATGACGACGGGTATTTGGATGAGGTCGATGGTTGGGCGTTGGATGCGACGCGTCAGTTGGGGGCGTTTGAGCTGACAGAGGTGGCGCCACAACGTTTGGCGTGGACAGCAAGCATTGAGCATTCGAATGTGGTTTACACGGCATGCCGAGAGGACGAGGCGCAGACGAACAACTGTCAGGTACTGGCGACGATAGAGGGACAAACTACTGAATACGTGGCGGATGTAATAGACATAAGCCAAGGGGGGTTACTACAATATTTGGATGCCCGTTTCTTCGTAATAGCGGGTCTGCAGGGCAGCGTGGATACCCAGCAAACCGAGGCAGTGACCTTTACGGATTTACAATCTCTTAATGGGAGTATACAGCACTTGAAGGCGTCCAATGCGGAGGCTGTCGATGAGTTTGGTTATTCAGTGGCACTATCCGGTGATGGTCGTACCTTAGTGGTTGGGGCGATTTATGAAGACTCCGATGCGTCGGGAATTAATGGCGATGGGTCACGCCAACATTTATCTGACAGTGGAGCGGCGTATGTGTTCCGCTTTGCCAACGACACTTGGGTGGAGGAGGCGTACGTGAAAGCGTCCAATCCGACGAGCACGGATCACTTTGGTTTTTCAGTGGCTCTATCCGAAGATGGTAATACTTTAGCCGTTGGGTCGGTTAATGAAGACTCCAATGCTAGGGGGATTGATGGCGATGGGTCAAACGGAGGTGTAGCTGATAGCGGTGCAGCGTATGTGTTCCGCTTTGCCAACGACACTTGGGCGGAGGAGGCGTATATCAAATCCTCAAATTCAGCTGCTGATGATTCATTTGGTCGTGCAGTGTCATTGGCGGATGATGGTAGTACCTTGGCGGTTGGTGCGCATGCTAAGAACAACAGCAGTGGAGCGGCGTATGTGTTCCGCTTTGCCACCGACACTTGGGTGGAGGAGGCGTATATCCCATCCTCAACCTCAAGTAACAATGATTACTTTGGTCGGATATTGGCGTTGTCGGCGGATGGGAATACCTTAGCGGTCGGGGCTATCGGGGAAAGCAACGGTGGTGCAGCGTATGTATACCGCCACACTAACAATTTGTGGTGGGAAGAGGCGATGATAAACGCCTCAAATCAACACCATGGCGATTATTTTGGGCAGTCAGTGGCGTTGTCGGCGGATGGCAATACCCTAGCGGTGGGGGCGCACCAAGAAGATTCCAGTGCTAGAGGTATTAATGGTGACCAGAACAATGATGATAATGGGAATAGTGGTGCGGCGTATCTGTTCCGCTTTAATGAGGATGAAGGTGAGTGGACGCAGAAGGCATATACTAAACCCACGAATCCTGATGGTGATGAGCTAGAAGGAGGTTTTTATGGTGTTTCAGTGGGACTGTCGGAGGATGGCAAAACTCTAGCGGTTGGGGCGAATCTTGAAGGCGGAGCGAATAATCAGTCAGGTGCAGTCTACGTCTACTAAATGATAACCTCCCCACTTATCTCATGATGAGCGGGGAGGCTAGTCTTACATCGTGTGGACTTCAACGTATCAAGGTTTCTTGGGTTCGGATAGTAATATAGTAAGGGAAAAAGGCGCCTCTGTAGAAGACGGCCATGTGCCTTTGCTTGGGTTCGATTTGCGTAAAAGTGTTTACTCCCTAGCTTATTGAGATCTCGACTAAATTGCGTTAGCTTGACCTACGGCTTTACACGAAATATCGAGGGTTTAACGCTGTGAAAAGTGACTGGCTTACCAGGTTTAGTTGAACTGGGCATTCGCGGCGTATGACCACCCCATGTTGTCAAAGGGTGACTTGGTATCGCTGAAATGTAAGTTCATTAAACGGTCAATTGCACCACCCATGTCGACCCATCGGCAACAGTCAAGTCTCCCGGCGTGGCTTGCTTAAGTATCACCGCGCTCTTCAAAAACCTATTCAAGCTAAACGACCCAAATTAAAGAATTAGTGGATATAGTGACTCACTCGAAAGTAGCTAAGCTTCTCGGTGCTCGCTCCAATCCACTGCTTTACAAACGCTATCACAATATTCAACAGTAACTCGAGTGTAAGGGGGATATGGGTGAAGATGCTCTGGTTGATGAAGAAGATGATGAAAGCGAAGAGTAAAGCTTTAGCAATCAAAAGAAAAACCGAGCACTAAGCTCGGTTTTTTAATGCGTTCATTATGCGAATTCATTCCCTTTGTTGTCGAGTTCTCGATGACCACACGTTTTACATGTCACGTAACGATCCATGTTGTAGTAATGCCCGCCGTTAATGAACTCTCTCAAGAAAAGTAAGATTCGACCTCGCATAGTCGTCTGCGTATCGTAGCTGCTAGGCTTGCGTACGAGGACTTCACCGTGCTTAGTTTCTTGATCGCATTGTTTACAAAAGTGAGTTGCTGGGTATGACATAGTGCAGTCCTTCTCTGGTTGAAAAAATAGGTTAGAAACAGCCAAAGATGGATTTCGTCAATGTATCAGCATCACTGGTATCACTATGCAATATGTTATTGCCGTGGCTCAAATGGCGTGTCGATATTAGTCGAGGCAGATCACGAGATTGAAGAATATCCCTAACTATCAAGTGCGTATGAGTGGTTTTCAGTGAAACGACTGCAGGATTTATGAAAAACGCTTTATGAACATTGCTTTATGAACATTGCTTTATGAAAAAGACACAACGCTTGCCTCTTTATATTGGGCTAAACAGTGCCTGTTGGGTGATAGTTGTGGTGATGTTTTCAAATGGCACCCATGATGAGTGTTGCCACATTTAATCGATAGTTTCTCTCATTGAAATCTCATTTATTCAAATTATGAATAGTTCCTAATTTAACCTATCGAAATCTTGATGACAGAATGGATTTAACCTCAATGCTAGGAACTGTCTATGAATTCGTTATCTTACATCCCACAACATAAGCGACAAGCGGTGTATTACGCTTTGAGCGCGCTAATCGCGATTATCTTCACTGTATTTTCTCACCAAGCCAACGCGTCAGACACTCAATTGAATAAAGCAGAACAGCTCGTAGACCACGTTGAATTGAATGTGGATGAGTTTCTTACTAAAGAGCATTGGGAAGCCGTCCGCGGTTTATCGGGTGTTGCGAGAGCCGTTGTCATTATTCCCAAAGGATACCAGGCTGGCTTTCTACTGGGGGCACAATGGGGCAAAGGCGTGATGTTTTTACGCACTGATCACCGATGGAGTGCTCCTGTTTTTGTCAAAATGAGCAGTGTTCAGTTTGGATTGCTAGCGGGTATCCAGTCATTCAACGGCATTGGTGCGGTACTGAGCCAAGATGCATTAACAAAGGTCTTCGAAGGTCGGATTGGAGTGGGAGGCTCTGCGGATACAACAATTGGTTTGGGCGTCAGTGGCAAAGCGATTGGTGGAGCCAAAGGCATTCAACAACTGATGGTATCGGCAAACAAAGGTTTATACATCGGAGGTTCACTAGAAGGCTCTCAATTGAAGCTGGATGATAAGCTGAACGTGATGGCTTATGGTGAAGATTTTAACATGGCTGAGTTTCTGGAAGGCGGGAGTGGTGCTGCATCAGAATTGGGTAGCATCGTACGCAAGCAATTAGAAGACGAAGCCTATAACGCTGTCTATGGTAGTAACGTCACTCCCTAGTTTATATTCTGGATCCATTGAATAGCGCGTTGATTCAATGGATTTATTTGCACTGGATGCGCACCACTCTTTTCTTGTTGTTGCCAAGCTGGCAGCGATGAATTAAATGGGCGATAAACGACGAGATCGTTGCGTCGATCCATTGCCTTGGTTAACATGCAAAGTCCACCAATCACGTGAGTCTGGGTATGTTAAAAGTAGCGATCAATGGATTTGGCCGAATCGGTCGCAATGTCCTACGAGCACTGTATGAAAGCAATAAAAATCAACAAATAAAGATTGTTGCCGTTAATGAGTTAGCTCAGCCAGATGCGATGGCACATTTGCTTCAATACGATACTAGTCACGGTCGATTTGGCAAAAAGGTCAGTAATGATCAAGAACATATCTATATCCATCATAGTGATAAGACGATGGATTCAATCCGAATCCTTCATCTTGCAGACATTGAATTGCTACCATGGCGCGATCTTGATGTTGATCTTGTTCTTGATTGTACAGGGGTTTTTGGTTGCCGCGCGGATGGCGAAGCGCACATTGCAGCGGGTGCAAAAAAGGTGCTGTTTTCTCACCCTGGAGATAACGATCTTGATAACACGATCATTTATGGCGTGAACCATGAAACTCTCAAGCAGAGTGATCGAATCGTATCGAATGGATCCTGCACCACCAATTGCATCGTCCCGATCATCAAAGTCCTAGATGAACACTTCGGCATTGAGTCTGGCACGATCACGACCATTCACTCTTCCATGAACGATCAACAAGTGATCGACGCCTATCATAGTGACTTACGCAGAACACGCTCGGCAAGTCAGTCGATCATTCCTGTCGATACGAAATTGCATAAAGGTATCGAACGTATTTTCCCGAAATTTTCTAACAAATTTGAGGCGATTTCTGTAAGAGTTCCCACAGTAAACGTTACAGCAATGGACTTAAGTGTCACAATTACTACAAATGTGAAAGTTAATGACGTAAATCAATCCATTTTAGACGCATCTCAGTGTACATTAGATGGCATTGTTGACTATACTGAAGCGCCGCTCGTTTCTATCGATTTTAATCACGATCCTCATAGCGCGATTGTCGATGGTTCTCAAACTCGAGTGAGCAATGGGCATCTCGTTAAGATGCTGGTGTGGTGCGACAACGAATGGGGCTTTGCGAACCGCATGCTGGATACCGCGCTCGCAATGCAGGCATCTAAGTTCGATCAATAGGATGGTAAGGATGCCTTGGAGAAACTTTATTTCTAAGCTTGAAATAAATAGGTAGTATCTCCATATAAGTACCAGTTTGAAGAATTATTAGGCTCGGCAGGGTTGCCGGGTTTCCAAAAACTTATTTATTAAATAATTTGAGAGGACAAACATGTCTGTAATCAAGATGACTGACCTGGAACTTGCAGGTAAACGCATTTTCATCCGTGCTGACCTTAACGTGCCAGTAAAAGACGGTAAAGTAACTTCAGATGCACGTATTCTTGCATCATTACCTACAATCAAGCGCTGCCTAGAAGCTGGCGCTAAAGTAATGGTTACTTCTCACCTGGGTCGTCCGACTGAAGGCGAATACAACGAAGAGTTCTCTCTAGCTCCTGTTGTTAACTACCTAAACGATGCACTAGATTGCGACGTTAAACTGGCTAAAGATTACCTAGACGGCCTAGAGCTAAACGCTGGTGAGCTTGTTGTTCTTGAAAACGTTCGTTTTAACAAAGGCGAAAAGAAGAACGAAGAAGCACTTTCTAAAAAGTACGCTGCCCTATGTGACATTTTCGTGATGGACGCATTCGGTACTGCTCACCGTGCTCAAGCTTCTACACACGGCGTAGGTACTCACGCTCCTGTAGCGTGTGCTGGTCCTCTTCTTGCTGCTGAGCTTGAAGCGCTTGGCAAAGCAATGGACAACCCAGCTCGTCCATTAGTTGCAATCGTTGGTGGTTCAAAAGTATCGACTAAACTGACTGTTCTAGAATCTCTTTCTAAAATCGCTGACCAACTGGTTGTTGGCGGTGGTATCGCGAACACATTCATCGCAGCTGAAGGTCACAACGTAGGTAAGTCTCTTTACGAAGCAGACCTAGTTGAAACGGCGAAAAAGCTAATGAAAGAGTGTGCAATTCCAGTCGCGACTGACGTTGCGTGTGCTAAAGCATTCGACGAAAACGCAGAAGCTGAAATCAAGCACGTTTCTGAAGTTCAAGACGATGACATGATTTTCGACCTTGGTCCTGATTCAACAGCGGCATTGGCTGAAATCATTGGCAACGCAAAAACTATCCTTTGGAACGGCCCTGTAGGCGTATTCGAATTCAAAAACTTTGAAGCGGGTACTGCGGGCATTTCTAAAGCAATCGCTGAATCTGCAGGTTTCTCTGTAGCCGGCGGTGGTGACACGCTAGCAGCTATCGACAAGTTCGGTATTAAAGCTGACGTTTCTTACATCTCTACTGGCGGCGGCGCTTTCCTTGAGTTTGTTGAAGGAAAAGTACTTCCAGCTGTAGCAATGCTTGAAGAGCGTGCTAAGTAATTACCATTTAAAGCGGAAATAAATATTTCCGCTTTTTTTATCTTTGTTTGATACAATGCGCGCGTTGTGAGCAAACGTTTGCAAGTTTTTAAACTTTAGTTTTTTAATTTTAAAACGACAGAATAAATAGGACTTTTTCCCATGTCTAAGATCTTCGATTTCGTAAAACCTGGTGTAATTTCTGGTGATGACGTACAGAAAGTATTTGAAGTAGCAAAAGAAAACAAATTTGCACTTCCTGCTGTAAACGTAGTTAACACTGATTCAATCAACGGTGTTCTAGAAGCTGCTGCTAAAGTAAAAGCGCCAGTAGTTGTTCAGTTCTCTAACGGTGGTGCTGGTTTCTTCGCTGGTAAAGGCGTAAAACTTGAAGGTCAAGGTGCACAAATCCTTGGCGCTGTAGCGGGTGCAAAATACGTACACGCTGTTGCTGCGACTTACGGTGTTCCAGTTATCCTGCACACTGACCACGCTGCTAAGAAACTTCTTCCATGGATCGACGGTCTACTAGACGCTGGTGAAGAGTTCTTCGCACAAACTGGTAAGCCTCTATTCTCTTCTCACATGATTGACCTTTCTGAAGAGTCTCTAGAAGAGAACATCGAAACATGTGCTAAATACCTAGAGCGCATGGCTAAAATGAACATGACTCTAGAAATCGAACTAGGTTGTACTGGTGGTGAAGAAGACGGCGTTGATAACTCTGATATGGACGCATCTGAGCTTTACACTTCTCCTGAAGACGTTGCTTACGCTTACGAAGTTCTAAATGCAGTTAGCCCTCGTTTCACTATCGCGGCTTCTTTCGGTAACGTACACGGTGTTTACCAAGCTGGTAACGTTGTACTGACTCCAACTATCCTACGTGATTCTCAAGCTTACTGTGCAGAGAAGTTCGGTATTGCACCTAACGCTCTAAACTTCGTATTCCACGGTGGTTCTGGTTCTTCTGAAGCAGAAATCCAAGAGTCTATCGGCTACGGTGTTATCAAAATGAACATCGATACTGATACACAGTGGGCAACTTGGGACGGTATCCGTACTTACTCAGCTGAAAACTTTGATTACCTACAGGGCCAAATTGGTAACCCTAAAGGCGAAGATCAACCAAACAAGAAGTTCTACGATCCACGCGTATGGCTACGTGCAGGTCAATCTTCAATGGTTACTCGCCTAGAAAAAGCGTTCGCTGACCTTAACGCTATCGACGTACTATAATTTAGTCTTCGTTAATCGTTTTAGAAACCCGTCTCTAGGCGGGTTTTTTTATATCTAAATTCATATCTTAAGCATTAATTCATCTAGATAAACATCATAAACATGAGTAACCTGTAACAGGTTGTTATCAAATAAAGCGTTCCTGGCTAAGTAGCGTACGACATTGTGCGTATTTACTGCGGTACGTAGAAAATTAAGTTAGCGATCTAGTCACAGACAAAGTGAATCCATGAGCAGAACTCGGGATACATGGCTGAGATTGGTGATGCATTTTTAGATGTAAATTTAGAGGATTAAGTTATGGCAGATGGTTCAACAGGCATTGAAACGCCTTTGGTTGATGGAATAGCACACGCTGAAACATGGATTACGAATAACTCTGATCTGTTTGTTCAATATGGGGTAAACATTTTGTCTGCCCTTCTCATTCTATTCATTGGTAACATTATCGTGAAAGCCGTCGCGAATAGCGTGGCGAATGTACTGAAGAAGAAAAAAATGGACAAAGCCGTGGTGGAGTTTATTCACGGTTTGGTTCGCTACTTATTGTTTGTGATTGTTCTAATTGCTGCTTTAGGTCGATTGGGTGTTCAAACGGCCTCTGTGGTAGCGGTTATTGGTGCCGCTGGTTTAGCCGTTGGTCTTGCGCTTCAAGGCTCGCTGTCAAACTTTGCTGCGGGTGTGTTGATTGTTGCGTTTCGTCCTTTCAAGTCAGGCGATTACGTTGAGATCGGTGGCGTAGCTGGCTCTGTAGATTCTATTCAAATCTTCCAAACTATCTTAACGACACCAGACAATAAAATGGTCGTTGTTCCTAACGGTGCGGTGATTGGAAGCCCAATTACCAACTATTCTCGTCATGATACTCGTCGAATTGATTTCGTGATTGGTGTGTCTTACAACGCAGACCTTAGAGAAACAGAGAAGGTGATTCGTGAAACACTAGAAGCCGACTCTCGTATTCTTAAAGAACCAGGTATTCAAGTGGGTGTGAGTGCATTGGCTGATTCCTCTGTAAACTTCGTTGTGCGCCCATGGTGTAAAACATCAGAGTACTGGGATGTATACTTTGACTCTCTAAAAGCAATCAAGATTGCACTGGATGAGAACAACATTGAAATCCCATTCCCTCAAATGGATGTGCATTTAAATAAAGTCGACTAATCGACTCTAACTGTAGGCACATCTTAACTTAACGAGGTTTCTGTCTTAGTTTTATTAACTAAAGGTGGGGGCCTCGTTTTTGTGTCTATAAAAACAAATTTTAAGTAATCCCCCCAGCTTCGATTGAATGTTCGTTCTCTATCAATACCTCATAACATCATAGATGGTACTTACTCAGAGTTAATCGTGTCATTAAGCAAAGCTGTTTATTGAGTAATGAAAGCTCGTGCTTTCAACCGTGAAATCAGTATTTGCGGTCAATTTTTTACCTCCTCTTTTGGATAAAGAAGCTTGGCCATCTTAGACTTAGATAAGTGATCGATGAGAGGTGAGAGAGAAGCTTAGGTAAAAGTTGTGTCAGGTTATCGTAGGAGAGGTAGCCAATTTTTGCCCATTGCCTATTATGTAGATGATAATTCTATCAGGGTAGTAGAGTAAAATGATGAAGTTACCTATTTTAACACTCGTTTTGAGTAGCTTAGTAAGCCTCTCGGCATTGGCCAATACACCAAATTTCCCACACTTGGTTACCACAGGCTATGGTGAAGTGACTGCAACGCCTGACATGGCTGAATTTACAGTGAAGGTGGTTGAATCAACCATGAATGCTGAGCAAGCCAAGCAGATGGTAGATAATGTTGTTAATGGCTTTATCACGCAATTGAAAGAAGAGGGGGTTAGCGCTGCAAGCATAAACAGCTCAAACCTTTATCTCACCCCTCAATACCACTACCCGAAAAAAGGCAAACCAGAGCTAGTCGGATATCGAGCCTCGCGTACTATGACGGTAAAAGTTGATGATCTCGCTAATTTGAATAAGTACCTAGACATTGCTTTAAGTGAAGGAATTAACCAGGTTGATACCATTCGTTTGAAAGTGAAAGACGAAGCGAAGTATCAAGAGCAAGCTCGAATGGCCGCAATTAAAGATGCGAACGCGAAAGCTAAATCGTTCGCCGAAGGGTTTGGGCAAGAGCTTGGCAGCGTTTGGCGTATTGACTACAATGTCCCGAACTCTCAGCCTGTTCTTATGCGTTCGATGGCAATGGATGCAAAAACTGAAAATCTCGGTTATCAGGATTCAACATTGGTGATTCGAGACAGAGTGGATGTGATTTACAGGTTAAGGAACTAACCTCCAACTTTTGAGAAAGTGGCGCTTCATGCGCCATTTTTTATTTTCAGCACCCCGTTTTCTGTTGGAGCCACTCGCCTCTAAATGAAGTACTTAAACGCCGCCTTACCTTTTCTCATCACTACCTTCGTGTTGTCTTATGTTTCTCTAAGCTTTGGTTTTCAACGATACCAAACGATTAAACAAGAGAGCCTTGATCGAGGCATTGAAGAGGCTATGGATCAGGTCAACCATACTTATCGGGAATATCGATTTATTCGAACTCAGGTGATCTCCATCGCTGAGTTGCTGACTAACAATCAAGCCATGAATGACTATGTGCTTTCCCCGACGTTGTTTAATAAAACTCAGTTGGAAAAAGTATGGTCATCGACCATGATCCACCAGAGGTGGTTTCCTCACATTCGATATGTCGATGATTTAGGCAAAGAGCTTGTAGGCGTCACCTATGACTCGTTAAATGAGGGAACTTCGACGACAGATGCTTTGGGAAATCATAGTCACGAAGATTTCATTCGTTTGGCTCAGTCATTGGCCTCTAATCAGGTTGGTTCTTGGGGAGTTGACCTTGAGTTTGAAATTGACTCGACCTCTTCAGAGAGTACCCCCGTTTTTCATATCATTAGCCCAATCATCACAATGGATAAGACGGTGGGCTACCTCATCCTTAACCTTGACATTGACATTGGTTACCTATCTTCACGATTCAACTTTAATATTGGGAGCGAATTTCGTCCGGAACTTGTTTCAGATAAAGGTCTGTATATAGATAAGCACAAAACCAACCTTCCAGGTCATGTCGAAGAACTGGAAGCGGGAGTGAGTCTTGCCGACAGTAAGCCGAAGGTTTGGTCAAACATACAAAATAGATCATCAGGCTATGAGTTTGATGAGGGCGTATTGTATGCGTACAAGAAATTTGATGTTGCTGACACTCAATCGTTCTATATCATTGTTGAAGCGAGCAAGGAAACATTGGCGTCCCGCTTATCTGCTGACCTCAAGGAACTGTACCGTGAAGTGGCGTTGGTTTTTCTTGTCTTACTGCTCTTCTCATTACCCGCCGTCTTTGTATTTTTACATTTCAACCGTCGTAACCTTGAAAGCAAACTGGCTAGAGCCGCGATCGATGGAATGTCTGCCGTGATCATCACAGACAAACAGCATCGTGTAGTGATGGTAAATCAAGAGTTCAATAGAATGACGGGGCTTACCTCTCGGCGTGTGTTAAAGCAAAGCGTGTTTGACTTGCTGAGTGACCAAAAGACGATTGAAAAGATGAAATGGGTCATTCAACAGTTGAAAACACAAGATCAGTGGGAAGGAGAATTTGAGATCAAGAATCGCCAAGGCGGAGTCTCAACCTTGATTACCCGTATTCAAGCGATACACACCTTAAGGTCAGAGGTGGACTATTACATTACAACGTTTGTTGATATCAGTGAGCGTAAGCAGTTAGAAGATCGTTTGCGTCTATTGAGTGAAAAAGATGAATTGACCGGGCTTTTTAATCGTAGGAAGTTTGAACAGGCTTTGTCTAATCATGCCCAAATAGTTGGGCGTTACCAAGAGCGCTCTCCCGTGTGTATTGCTTTGTTTGATATTGATTTCTTCAAAATGGTTAATGATGAAAAGGGCCATGATGAAGGGGACCGAGTGATTCGAAATGTCGCGACCATTCTTGAAGATAACTTAAGGCAAACGGATATCATTGCGCGAATTGGTGGTGAAGAGTTTGCGATTATTTTGCCAAATACGAATCGAGATGAAGCCGAACCTGTGCTTGAAAGATTGCGTGTCGCCGTGAGTGAGAGTGAACTCGTGCCAGTAACGGTCAGTGGTGGGTATACAGACCTAACTGAAAACAGTACCGACTCATATAAGCGTGCGGACATTGCGTTGTATAAAGCGAAAGATCAAGGCAGGGATAAGATAGCGGCGGTATCAAGTCGCGATAGCTAACAGTGAAATCGTTATTTTGTGTCGTCATAAAAAAAAGAGAGCCGAAGCTCTCTTTTTTAACACTAGATTCTAAGCAGTTCTTATAGAACGTGAACAGAAGCTGTGTTAGTTGTACCTGAAGCTACAAGTGCACCAGAAACCATTAGTACGATGTCGCCTTTCTTACCTAGACCAGATTCTAGAGCAATGTTCTTACCGTTGATGTAGAAAGCATCAGTGCTTTCAATTGAATCAACAAGAACTGGCTTAACACCTTTCGTTAGTACTAGCTGAGCTGCTGTTTTCTTGTTTGTAGTAAGAGCAAGAATGTTTGCAGTTGGGAAGTACTTACGTACTGAACGTGCAGATTTACCGCCTTCAGTTGCAACAACGATTAGTGGAGCTGCAAGTTTTTCAGCTGTGTCTACTGCGCCTTTACATACTGCTTCAGTAATGCGAAGACGTGGGCTGTCTAAACGAGAACCTAGCTCAGCTTTAAGAGCGCTGTCAGTACGGTTAGAGATTTGAGCCATGATAGTTACCGCTTCAACTGGGTACTTACCTTTCGCAGTCTCACCAGAAAGCATAACAGCATCAGTACCATCCATGATTGCGTTCGCAACGTCACCCGCTTCAGCACGAGTAGGACGTGGGTTGCTGATCATTGAATCTAGCATTTGAGTTGCTGTGATAACCATTTTACGTGCACGGTTACATTTCTCGATCATCATTTTCTGAGCGAAGATGACTTCTTCAGCTGGGATTTCAACACCTAGGTCGCCACGAGCAACCATGATGCCGTCAGAAGCTTCAAGAATTGAATCGAAGTTATCAACACCTTCTTGGTTTTCAATTTTTGAGATGATGTGGATGCTTTCGCCGCCGTTAGCGTTTAGAAGCGCACGGATTTCTTTTACATCTTCTTCTTTACGGATGAAAGAAGCAGCAACGAAATCAACGCCTTGCTCACAACCAAACTTAAGGTCAGCTTTGTCTTTCTCAGAAAGAGCTGGAAGCTGAACAGATACGCCAGGAAGGTTAACACCTTTGTTTTCGCCTAGAGCACCGTTGTTAAGAACTTTACACTTAACTTCAGTTTCAGAAGTAGAGATAACTTCCATTTCAATTAGGCCGTCATCGACTAGGATTGTGTTACCTGCTGTAAGGTCTGCTGCGAAACCTAGGTAAGTAACAGCAACGATGTCTTTATTACCTACAACTGAAGCATCAGTTGTGAAAGTGAATTCTTGACCCGCTACTAGATCAACGTCGTTGCCGTCTTCTAGTTTGATTGTGCGGATTTCTGGACCTTTAGTGTCTAGAAGGATAGCTAGTTGCTCGCCTTTAGCTTCCATAACTGAACGGAAGTTCGCAATACGAGTGCCGTGCTCTGCGAAGTCACCGTGAGAGAAGTTAAGGCGCATAACGTTCATGCCTGCGTCTACTAGCTCAGTTAGTTTTTCTACAGATTCTGTTTTAGGGCCGATCGTACATACGATTTTGGTCTTTTTCATGGAAGATACTCTCCGGTAAGTATTGTTTCAATTCGAATTGGTTTGCTTTTTGATGTAGAACCTGTGTTTGGCGCTTCTTAATTAGCCAAAACTTGCGGTTTTTATGACTACATCAATCCTGTAAGTCTTTCACCATTTTTAGTCATTTTATGACTTGGCAAAAGCCTATATGTCTTGTCTTTCTGTGACTTAACCCACTTTACATAGGTAATTTTACAAAAATAAATGGCTAATTCTGTAATTAATTTACTTTTCGGGCGCAATTCTACCACCGAATTACTTCAATATCACGGTCTAGAGTTGTCTTAGGACAAGGTTTTGTTATGAAATATTTATTTTTTAGATCGAAATAAATGGACTATTATCTTTCGATTCAACTATACTTTCTTTCGGTTTGAAACTTAATGTGAGATTTTAGATGTCGAAACGAAACACACAGCTCAGAAGGCACGCAATATCAAACTTAATTCTAGAGTTAGGGGAGGTCAGTGTTGAAGAGCTATCTTGTAAGTTTACAACATCAGAAGTCACGATTAGAAAGGATCTTGCTGAATTGGAGAAAAATGGGCAACTTTTGAGACGCTATGGTGGTGCAATTGCACTACCCAAAGAAGTGGTCAATGAAGAGTTAGGCCCTAAAGTTTCACCTCGAAAGGTTTCACTGGCTGCGGCTGCGGCCGGCCTCATTCGAGACCATAACCGAATCGTTATCGACAGCGGCAGCACGACTGCAGCGCTCATTCAACAATTAGAGAACAAAAGTGGTTTGGTTGTGATGACAAACTCTTTGAATGTCGCAAACGCATTAAACGAATTAGAAAGTGAACCCACATTATTAATGACAGGGGGCACGTGGGATACTCATTCTGAGTCTTTTCAAGGACAAGTCGCCGAGTCTGTTTTGCGATCTTACGATTTCGATCAGTTATTTATTGGCGCAGATGGTATCGATCTTAGCCGCGGAACGACTACATTTAATGAGTTAGTTGGATTGAGCAAGGTCATGGCTGAAGTATCACGAGAAGTGGTCGTGATGGTTGAGTCAGAAAAAATAGGTCGAAAAATCCCAAACCTCGAATTGAGTTGGAGCAGTATCGATGTCTTGGTCACGGATAGCGACCTTTCCCCAGAATACGTATCAGAGATTGAATCGAATAATGTAAAAGTGATTCAAGCTATATAAAAGAAATCAACGTTCTTACATTTATTGGCCTTTGCTTGCTGCCGTAGGAACGTAAAAATAAAAATATATTGGAGTAAAACACTATGTGTGGAATCGTAGGCGCAGTCGCGCAGCGTGATGTAGCAGAAATATTAGTCGAAGGCCTTCGTCGCCTTGAGTACCGTGGATATGATTCCGCTGGCGTCGCGGTTGTTGATGCGCAAAACAATCTAACCCGTGTTCGTCGACTTGGTAAAGTACAAGAATTGTCTGATGCAGTCGATGAAGAAAATGTACTTGGCGGTACAGGCATTGCTCACACGCGCTGGGCTACCCACGGTGAACCTTCTGAAGCAAACGCGCACCCACATATGTCAGGTGATATTGCGGTTGTACACAATGGCATTATTGAAAACCATGAAGAGTTACGTGAAGTGCTGCGTGAACGTGGTTATGTATTCGAATCTCAAACTGATACCGAAGTTATTGCGCATCTTGTTGAGTGGGAACGTCGCACCAGTGACTCGCTTCTTGAGGCATTGCAAAAAACGGCCAAACAGTTAGACGGCGCTTACGGAACGGTGGCTGTCGATCGTAAAGATCCAAGTCGTATAGTGGTTGCTCGATCAGGCAGCCCAATTGTGATCGGTTTTGGCGTCGGAGAGAATTTTCTTGCTTCCGATCAGCTAGCACTACTCAATGTAACACGCCGCTTCATGTATCTAGAAGAAGGTGATGTTGCTGAGATCACTCGCCGCGAAGTGAACGTTGTTGATGTGACTGGTAAAGCCGTTAAGCGTGAGATCATTGAATCGAATGCAGAGCATGATGCTGGCGATAAAGGCCAGTACCGCCACTTTATGCAAAAAGAGATTTATGAACAACCAACGGCGTTGATCAACACAATGGAAGGCCGCATCAACGATGATACGATCGTGACTGAAGCGATCGGTGTGAACGCGGTTGATATCTTAAGTAAGGTGGAACATGTTCAAATCATCGCTTGTGGTACGTCCTACAATGCGGGTATGACTGCTCGCTATTGGTTTGAAGATATCGCAGGCGTCAGCTGTGACGTAGAAATCGCTTCTGAATTTCGTTACCGTAAGTTTGTGACTCGTCCAAACAGCCTACTCATCACGCTTTCTCAGTCTGGCGAAACCGCAGATACGCTTGCTGCACTTCGCCTTGCGAAAGAAAAAGGCTACATGGCGGCGATGACAATCTGTAATGTAGCGGGCTCCTCTCTGGTTCGTGAGTCTGACTTTGCCTTCATGACTCGCGCTGGTGTTGAGATTGGCGTGGCGTCGACGAAAGCTTTTACCACGCAGCTTTCAGCATTACTGATGTTGGTTACGGCGTTAGGCAAACAGCAGAATCGCGTGTCGAGCGAGAAAGAGAAAGAGATCGTTCAGGCGTTGCATGCTCTGCCACAACAAATTAATGCGGCGTTGTCGTTTGAAAAAGAGATTGAAGTGTTGGCGGAAGATTTTGCTGATAAGCACCATACTCTGTTTCTTGGCCGTGGCGAGTTCTACCCTATCGCTATGGAAGCGTCGCTCAAGCTTAAAGAAATCTCATACATTCACGCGGAAGCGTATGCGGCTGGAGAGCTTAAGCATGGCCCATTAGCACTGATTGATGCTGACATGCCAGTGGTCGTCGTTGCCCCTAGCAATGAATTACTTGAAAAGCTGAAGTCGAATATTGAAGAAGTACGTGCTCGCGGTGGACTGCTGTATGTATTTGCCGATGAAGATGCCGGCTTTGAAGGTGATGATACGATGAAGATCATTACTATGCCGCACGTGAGCGAAATTACCGCTCCAATTTATTACACGATTCCAATGCAGTTGCTTTCTTACTACGTTGCGTTAATAAAAGGAACGGACGTTGATCAGCCAAGAAACCTAGCCAAAGCGGTGACGGTAGAGTAAACGTAGTCTTGTTGTCTACTTTCATTAGAGAGAACTCCCTCTAATAGAGAGTATTAAAGCATTAGATGAAGATGGCAGTGATCCTATGAGGTCACTGCCATTTTTTATTTGACGCTTTCTTATGTATTGATAGTTAGCTTAATAAAAAGGTGATACAAGTCATTCATCGATGCAATGGCGCAGTATGCAACATTGATAAATTTTGAGCTGACAAATAAAGTATCGCTCACAAAGTGATCGTTTGTAATATGAATTCATGTTGTTTGTTGCTAGGTTGGAATAGCGTTCTAACGCTATAAAAATAATGACACACACTTCGTTTTTGCTGTTCTGGAATAGACGGGAGCTTTATGGCTCCCGTCGTTGTATCTGGAGAGCGAGGATCACCTCACCACTTCGATGTTTAACGAGCAATCCCCGTAAGTAGTCTGAAACCTAGAGTTTTATATCATTTCTGTGCCGGAGTGCCTCTTCTTTCAATCTTATTTACCCTTGTATTGAATGGTTTGCTTTACTCACGGATTTGAATGTTAGCCTGATGGGGGGCGCCTATTCGCAAATGTCCATTTTCCACTGGTTTATATTCTTGAGGTGATAATCGAACTTCAGGAATCGTTAGATACGGCGGTCTGCTGAAATCTACGAGGCGGCCGATTCTATCGTTACAACTCTTGCGTTTAGTTATATAATTAAAGCCAGTAATAACGGATTGTTGTGATTAAGGTTTTAAAGATGTCTTCTCAATTTACTCACCTAGCGTGGAGCTTTAAAGCCATCAAACATGAAGATAAGTTGGTTCTTCTTGCTCTTGCTGACATGGCAGACAACAAAGGCAATTTCTCAACGTCAATTGATGAATTGTCCGAGATGACGAGCATGGGAGGAGGAATCCTCAGGACGGTTTTACGACACTTCTATTCCAGTGGCCATATTCATTTTTCAAGGTTACCTCCTCGTGAACAAGAGAGAAATGCAGAAACATTTCTCGGTAAGTTGTGCCTAGATAACCAAGTGACCAATACTATTCCCGTCGTCGAAATGAATTTGATGGAAATGGCATTGGAACAAAATGAACGTTTGCAACAGAATAAAAAGAACAATAAAGGTAAGCTTAACCGGAGCCAACGTTCGCAGATAAAACCTCTTCATGTTTCCAAAGATGAAAAGCAATACAACGTATTAGAAATTTATACTGAGAAAATCCATGACTGGGCTGAAGGCGTCATGTTTAAGAAGGGCGTACATGGAAGAAAGGACATTTGGGACTCTTTTGTCGCAGATGTTCACGAGACCGGAGAAAAGATTTTTTCTCAGACGCAATTGATTAATCGACTTCACCAGAAAATAGACAGTGCTAAAGATGAGTCCTTCGGTAGATTGAGGAAAGACTCCGCTCAGAATCGCCCAACAAGGCAATCAGCACTCAGTGCCTTTGAAGAGAAATTCCAAGATTATTTACACGACGATGATGAGTTTTGATCGATTTAGTGAGTACAAATAAAGACCATGACGACTTTGTGACCCTCTTTGATTTTAAATGGATTAGCGAATGACCGATAAACATAACAGACCTAAGAACATTCCTGATCTAGGCGTTTCTTTCGAAGAGCGCCTCGCCCAGTTGGGGAAACTGTCTAAGCAGTCTCGAAGTGATGGAAGCGGAATGGCAGTGGCATCAAATCGATACCCAACCCAAAATCAACATCGTCAGTCAGGGCTACAAAATACGCCCCATGAATCACATCGCATGTCTAACTCTCGTGATCAAAAAGCACTGGATGAGTACAAAGAAAAAGGCCAAAGCAAACAGATTTTGAAAGTCTGGTTCATGCTGATGCAGGCTTTTGATTCCAAGATGAAGCAGTTTTTTGGGGATGAGCCAGATATTCATTTTATGAAATTTGCCGCCACGCTAACTCCAGAATCGTATAAACGTTTAGAGGCCAATCTGCTAGAACGTTTAGATGAGGATCGAGAGTGGCCACCTTCTCTTATTCGACTTCGCCAATTAGCGAACTCACCAACGAAAGAGTCAATGTACAAAGCCCGTCAACGTCTGTTCCATTTCCCTGTGCCGAACGCTGAGCTTGACCGAGTAGAGGCATTCATTAAGAAGTACAAAATGCGTGAGGTGAGAAGTTTTTCAGAACGTAACTTTGAATCAGAGTTTAACCGTAAATACACTCAATGGTTTCGTGAAGTTATTTTGGATGACATGGATATCTATCTTGAAGAGCAAAGTCAGAAAATTAGCACGAGCTTGAATGAAGATAATCCTACCGAAAATGATAAGCGCCGAGATGATTTGATTGCGAAAGGACAAGCCTTTGATCATACACTTGGGCAACGTATTCAAAAGATGCTACAAGAAAAAAGTGCTGCTGTGGAGATCGAAGATATTGGTGAAGAAGAAGCTACTTCCCTTAGCAAGCGTAATTGATGTGATTGTTTATTCGGAGCAAAGTGAAAAGTAATGCGAGATTTTGAAGTTATAGAACGTGCTGAGCATTACTTCCGTTGTTATATCGACGGTGTTAAGGGCAAACATTGCCGTATTGTGATTGACGAAAATAGTGACGAGCTACCACTTGGCTGTCACAAGCTTCATGTCGAAGAGATCACCGATATCTACAAACACTTTGGTAGGGACAGTGTTTTTCGTATGACGTTGCCATTCTCTGAACAAGGTTCTATCGAGATTTGTACACTCAATGCTGGCAGGCATAATCAGAAAACGTATCGAGAGTGTGTGCGTTTAGGTGGAAAGTGGGAACCGATTATTAGTGAGTGGGTGTTTTCTAGTTCGGTGAATGATCAGGTGGAGAACTTACGTCAGATTGTGCACTCTGAACCAGTAACCGTAGAAGCTGAATTTAAAGAAACCATATCTCAGCCAGGTAGAGACTTGACACTATTTGGGTTTGAATTGGTGAAAGGGTTGAATGTTAACTTCACTCCCATTCTTAGTAAGGGTGTAATACTCAAGAAAGGCGATATCTCTTATATAGTTGGCACTACCTCAAAATCGATTGCTCGTGCAGGGACTGTTGTACGCTTAGTCGTGCCCAAACTCATGTTGGAATCTGATAAATTTAGGGAAGACTACTTTGCGGCTATTAGCTACCGAACGATTCGCAGTAAGGCTAAAAAAGCACCTTCTAAGTAAGAATTAGTAGTGGCTTCGTGTTGCTTAACTAGTAGCTAGTCCTAGCCTTCTATCTCTCTCATTGACTCTCATGTACCGCTTAATCTTTATTTCTGGTTTGTGCGCTTCCTGAATCTAGAGTCGCCCACCTAGCTTTCGCGTCTAGATGGATAGGGCTGGGTCGGTATTAGAAAGTAGGCCGATTGAAATTCAGTCAATGATTGAGGTGGAATGCAAAGGATTGAGGTGTTTGAGTGACTACATATTTGCTACGCAGCGAGCAGAAAAGCAAAAGGCCTGAGAAGCGTAAATGCTCTCAGGCCTTTTTGTATTTGGTGGCCCCTCCCAGATTTGAACTGGGGACCGAACGATTATGAGTCGTGCGCTCTAACCACTGAGCTAAGGGGCCGAATTAGGTGAACGATTATAGGGGAAGGACACAAGCATGTCTACCCACCGTAGGGGGCAATTGCGCTTAGTTTTTATCCACTTAAACCAATCAGATACAAAAAAGGTGAGCTTTTGCTCACCTTTTA
The DNA here is from genome assembly GCF_002877365.1 of Vibrio sp. 10N.261.55.A7. Lineage (GTDB taxonomy): Bacteria > Pseudomonadota > Gammaproteobacteria > Enterobacterales > Vibrionaceae > Vibrio. Next base: position 75,789 of record NZ_MCWZ01000299.1, on the reverse strand, counting down.
AATATTTGACTGATTTTTACTCGTCTAAGAAGCTACGCAGGGTTTCTGAGCGGCTAGGGTGACGAAGTTTACGCAGTGCTTTCGCTTCAATCTGACGGATACGTTCACGTGTAACATCAAACTGCTTACCCACTTCTTCAAGTGTGTGGTCAGTGTTCATGTCAATACCAAAGCGCATACGAAGTACTTTAGCTTCACGAGGTGTTAAGCCCGCAAGTACGTCTTTGGTCGCGCCACGTAGACTGGTAGATGTCGCTGAGTCTAGTGGTAGTTCAAGTGTCGTATCTTCAATGAAGTCACCTAGGTGAGAATCTTCATCATCACCAATTGGCGTTTCCATTGAGATTGGCTCTTTAGCAATCTTCAATACCTTACGGATCTTGTCTTCAGGCATTTGCATGCGCTCAGCAAGTTCTTCTGGTAATGGTTCGCGACCCATCTCTTGTAGCATCTGACGAGAAATACGGTTTAGCTTGTTGATCGTTTCGATCATATGAACCGGAATACGGATCGTACGAGCTTGGTCAGCAATTGAACGAGTGATTGCTTGACGGATCCACCATGTAGCATAAGTTGAGAACTTATAACCACGACGGTATTCAAACTTATCAACCGCTTTCATCAGGCCGATGTTACCTTCTTGGATAAGGTCCAAGAATTGAAGGCCACGGTTGGTGTATTTCTTAGCGATTGAGATAACAAGACGTAAGTTCGCTTCAACCATCTCTTTCTTAGCACGGCGAGCTTTCGCTTCACCAATCGACATGCGTCGGCTGATGTCTTTAATGCTTTGAACAGTTAAGTTGGTCTCTCTTTCAATAATAGAAAGTTTGAGAATAGAGCGACGAATGTCTTCTTCACTGCGCTTGATTTTTTCCGCGTAAGGTTTGTCAGAAGCCAGTGCTTCATCTAACCATGCTTCAGTTGATTCGTTACCAGTGAATACCGCAACAAACGATTTCTTAGGCATTTTTCCGTATTCAACCGTTTGACGAATGATCAAACGCTCTTGAGTACGTACACGATCCATTGAAGTGCGCAGTTCGTTCACTAGGTAATCGAACTGTTTTGGCGTTAAGCGGAATTCAGCAAAGACTTCTTGTAGAAGTGACGTTGCTTTCGATGCTTTCTCACTGCCGGCACCATGCTCATTGATAGCAAGCTGAAGGTTTTGATAAGTATTACGAAGTGAGGTGAACTTTTCTAAAGCAAGTTCAGGGTCGATACCTGTATCTTCCTCTTCCTCTTCCTCATCGTCTTCTTCGTTTTTATCGCCGTCTTCGTCCGCAAGATCGTTGGTTGCTAGTTCTGAACCAATGTGTGTTGCTGTTGGTGCTGTCGTTCCATCATCATTTGGATCGACAAACCCATTAATAAGGTCAGTTAAGCGAAGCTCTTCAGCAAGTACACGATCAAACTGTTCAAGTACGTATGGGATTGTACCTGGGTATTCGGCAACGGCACTTTGAACTTGGTTAATACCATCTTCAATGCGCTTCGCAATATCGATTTCACCTTCACGAGTTAGAAGTTCAACGGTACCCATCTCTCGCATATACATGCGGACAGGATCGGTTGTACGACCAATTTCGTTTTCTACACTTGATAGCGCAGCGGCTGCAGCTTCAGCTGCATCTTCATCTGTTACTGTGTTGTCATCATTTAGAGCGAGATCATCGGCATCAGGAGCAGTTTCAACTACTTTAATGCCCATGTCGTTAATCATCTGAATGATATCTTCTACCTGTTCAGAATCGACGATTTCTGCAGGCAGGTGATCATTTACTTCGGCGTACGTCAGATAGCCTTGCTCCTTGCCTTTAATAACAAGTAGTTTTAGCTGTGACTGCGGATTTTGATCCATAGACGGTATCCAACTTCGTATCTGGTGACGGATTTAGTATGCGAATTGCAAACCACGAGTAATAACAAATCTTTCCTTTGAGGCCAAATCAATAGGGTTACGCTTTTAAATCTAGCATTAGCGCTAGTAGCTCCCTTTTTTCGTCGGCTGATAAACCGATACTTCTTGCTTTGGCTTGCAGGTTTTCAATTTGTTTTTCAACGCATTGGGCTAAAATTTTATCCAATGAGTCTAAAAATAGTTCTTCTTGATTGTCTTCATTTGCAGGGATTTCCCAGCCGGCGAGACGAGACAGAAGTGCCTCATTTTTGCTATTGCGCCATTGTTCTAACAATTGGCCCGTGTTGATATGGGGATTCGCCCGACAATATTCAAGGACTTCGACTAATAAAGTTAATCCCGGTAGTGATAATTCTCTCACCGATGATAAATCGGGCACCATTTCAGCATAGCTCGGATTCTGAATAAGCAAAGCGATAACTTCTCGCATTGGCGTGCGCTTGATCTCTTTATGTGGTTGAGGTCGAGATTCTGAATCTTTTGGTAGTAGCGGTTTCTTATAGATGCCTGTTTTTTGACCTAAGATCTTTAATAACTGAGCCTGAAGAGAGGCATCGGGTACTTTATTGATCAACGGAATCGCAAGCGATTCTAAGGCTGCTTTCCCTTCATTATTACCCATGTCAACTTGAGAGACCAAATGATCAAACAGATATTTTGATAACGGTGCGGCCTGCTTAACTTCTAGCTCAAACGCTTCTTTACCGTGCTTGCGAATAAAGCTATCTGGGTCTTCACCATCAGGCAGAAAGAGGAATTTTAATATATTGCCGCTTTTTAAATAACTCAGTGCATTTTCTAGTGCTCGCCAAGCGGCTTCGCGGCCAGCGCGATCACCATCGTAACAACACACGACGGTGTTGGTTTGACGAAACAAGACTTGTAGGTGATCGCCAGTTGTTGAAGTGCCTAGTGAGGCAACAGAATAATCAACACCATACTGGGCCAGAGCGACCACATCCATATAGCCTTCAACCACTAAGATTTGTGGTGGCTCTCGATAAGCTTGGAGTACTTCGTATAATCCATAAAGCTCTTTGCCTTTATGGAATATTGGAGTTTCAGGCGAGTTAAGGTATTTCGGTGTACCGTCACCGATGACTCGCCCACCAAACCCAATGACGCGTCCACGTCGATCATGTATTGGGAACATGACACGGCCACGGAAGCGATCGTATCGGTTGCCCTTGTCATTTTCGATGAGCATGCCGCCAGTCACGAGCATGTCTTGAGTCGCACGCTGCTGGCCAAAATTCTTACGGACTAAATCCCACTCATCGGCAACAAAGCCGATACCAAATTTCTGAACGATTTCACCAGATAGCCCGCGTTCTTTGAGGTAATCGATGGCGACTTTACTGCTCGAGAGCTTGAGCTGATTACGATAAAACTGAGCGATACTGCCCATCAAATCATAGAGGTTGCGTTTTTGTTCCGTATTGGCTGTCGGTTGATTACTTGAACCGCCAGCGCGCTGCTCACGTGGAACGTCTAAACCGAGAAATGAGGCCAGTTCTTCAATCGCTTCAACGAACTCTAGGCGTTCGTATTCCATCATGAAGTCGATAGCATTGCCGTGCGCGCCACACCCAAAACAGTGGTAGAACTGTTTTTCTTGGCTAACACTAAAAGAGGGGGTTTTCTCGTTATGGAACGGACAGCAAGCGCCGTAGTTTTTTCCTTTTTTCTTAAGCTTCACACGTGCGTCGACAATGTCGACTATATCTAGTCGAGCGAGAAGGTCATCGATAAAGCTTCTAGGGATGTGTCCAGCCATAAAACCTAAGAAAAAAAGAAAATATTAGATACAAACAAGCCGTGCGTCCAAAGGATAGCACGGCTTGTTGCAATTTGATCTGAGTATTTAAGCGAGTTTAGAGCGAACTAAACCACTGACTTTACCCATATCTGCACGCCCTTGAATCTGAGGTTTTAAAACGCCCATCACTTTGCCCATGTCTTGCATGCCCGCAGCACCAGATTCTTCAATTGCGCTTGTAATCAAGGCAACGACTTCATCTTCAGTAAGCGGTTGAGGCATAAATTCCTCTAGCACTGTGATTTCAGTTTTCTCATTATCAGCAAGATCTTGACGACCTGCTGTTTCAAATTGAGCGACAGAATCGCGACGTTGCTTAACCATTTTTACCAGAATCGCAGTAATGTCGTCGTCGTTCAGAGTAATCCGCTCGTCGACTTCACGTTGCTTAATTGCTGATAAGGCTAAACGAATAGTGCCAAGGCGCGGTTTGTCCTTGGCTTTCATCGCTAATTTCTGCTCTTCTTTGAGTTGTTCAATAAGAGCCATAACTCAGTCCTTATGGATTAAGTTATTAGTACAGGCGAACGCGACGAGCGTTTTCGCGAGCTAGCTTCTTAGCGTGACGCTTTTGAGCTGCTGCTTTAGCGCGTTTGCGAACTGTAGTTGGTTTTTCATAGTGCTCGCGACGACGCACTTCAGAAAGGATACCTGCTTTTTCACAAGAGCGCTTGAAACGACGTAGTGCAACGTCGAACGGTTCGTTTTCACGTACTTTAACTATTGGCATATGCCTTTCACCTCAGGGGTTATTCATTATCGCTGGTTTCTCGTAGCCGAATCAGAGAAGTTACCCATCGAGCTAACTCTCATTAACGTTCGGTCTTAAACCAGCTTGATCAAAAATGGTGCGGAATTTTAATCCGATCACCTTGGCTTTGTAAAGCCTTTTATCGATTATTGTCTGTACAAAATTTGTTTGCTAAGCCAAGGCAGGGTAAGATTGCCGCAAATTCCTACTATAGATAAAAGCATACAGAGAAAAATATGCGCATTATTGGTATTGAAACCTCGTGTGATGAAACGGGGATAGCGATTTATGACGATGAAAAAGGCTTGTTGAGCCATCAACTATACAGTCAAGTAAAGCTGCATGCTGATTACGGTGGTGTGGTTCCTGAACTCGCTTCTCGTGATCATGTAAAAAAAACCATCCCACTAATAAAAGCAGCGCTCAAAGAGGCTAAATTAACCTCTAAGGACATTGATGGCATTGCGTATACTGCTGGCCCGGGTTTAGTGGGTGCTCTTTTGGTTGGCGCGACGATAGGTCGCAGTATTGCTTACGCGTGGGGCGTTCCTGCCGTTGCGGTTCATCATATGGAAGGCCACTTGCTTGCTCCTATGCTAGAAGACAACCCGCCACCGTTTCCTTTTGTTGCTGTACTTGTCTCAGGTGGGCACAGCATGATGGTTGAAGTTCACGGTGTTGGTGAGTACAAGATTCTTGGTGAGTCGGTGGATGACGCAGCCGGTGAAGCGTTTGATAAAACGGCTAAGTTGATGGGGCTGGATTACCCAGGTGGCCCATTGCTGGCTAAGCTGGCTGAAAATGGCACGCCAGGACGTTTTAAATTTCCTCGCCCAATGACGGATAGGCCTGGGCTAGATATGAGCTTTTCTGGTTTGAAAACATTTACGGCCAATACTATAGCCGCGAATGATAATGATGATCAGACTCGTGCTGATATTGCTTATGCTTTTCAAGAAGCCGTTTGTGACACGCTAGTGATTAAATGTAAGCGAGCATTGGCGCAAACAGGTATGAAGCGCATTGTGATTGCCGGTGGTGTGAGCGCGAATACACAGCTTCGCGTTTCCCTAGGTGAGCTGGCTAAGAAAGTTGGTGGCGAGGTGTATTATCCCCGCACTGAATTTTGTACCGATAACGGTGCAATGATTGCTTATGCAGGAATGCAACGTCTTAAAAATGGTGAGACGAGTGATCTTTCAGTACAAGCGAAGCCACGCTGGCCGATCGATCAACTTGAGCCGATCAACTAGCTTTTAGAATTCATCAGTAACGTTGTTATTGAATCTGGAATATTGAAATAAAGGTCTCGTTATGAGGCCTTTTTTAATCCACGTTTTTTCTCACCCACTTTGGGTTCCGTTCCTTCAAGCAAGCGTCTTATGTTTTGGGTATGACGAAAGACAATCAAGCAACAAAGCATGGCAACTGGCAGGGTATATTGCGGTTTGATCAGCCACGTATAAAAAGGAGCAAGAAGAACACTCACGAGCGCAGCAAGAGATGAGTAGCGAAATACAATCGCGACAACAAGCCATGTAAAGACGATGATGCTTGTTAGCCCTAGACCAATGGGCGCTATAGCCCCTAATGCCGTCGCGACTCCTTTGCCGCCTTTAAAGTGGAAAAAGATTGGGTACATATGACCGAGACACGCCGCAATGGCAACGACACCTAAAAGAAAAGAGTCGATATTAAGAAAGTAGCCACCCCACACTGGAATTGTCCCTTTCAGCATATCGCACAGCAAAACAGCAATCGCCGCTTTTTTGCCGCCAATTCTTAGCACATTGGTTGCACCGGGGTTTTGGGAACCGATATTGCGGGGGTCTGGTAGACGCAATACACGACAGATCAGTACCGCACTTGAGATCGAGCCAAGTAAATAGGCTGATATGATCAATGTGAGAACAAGTGGGCTCATGATGCGTTACTCGTATAGAAGTCTTTTCGTCTTCAAGCTAGTGGTTTTTATGCCTAAATAACTCACCTCTCCGTTATGGGTAATGGTTTAATTAGCCACATGAACGTAAAGATAAATAGTGTGAAATGAGCACGTTATGAAACAGATGCTCTAATAGCTAGTACTTGCTATCATATCGCGATTCATTTCATCACACTACTGGCACTTTGCTAAGTTGGTGAGATGGAACCGTTAGATAGTAATTTTTTTTGACCCGTTTGGGTATCCGACCTCTACAAAGGACAATCTCCATCATGGATAAAGTATTTATAGAACAGCTCGAAGTGATCACAACCATTGGTGTTTATGATTGGGAGCAAGAGATCAAACAGAAGCTGGTTCTAGATATTGAAATGGGTCATAACAATCAGCCTGCGGGTAAAAGTGATGATGTAGCCGATGCTCTGGATTACTTTGAAGTCAGTCAGGCGGTTCTAAAACACATCGAGCAAGGTCGATTCTTACTGGTTGAGCGTGTTGCTGAGGAAGTTGCTGAGATCATTATGACTCGATTTGGTGTGCCTTGGGTCAAGATCCGTTTAACCAAGCCTGGTGCTGTGGCGCAAGCAAAAGGGGTTGGTGTGATCATTGAAAGAGGCGCTCAATGATCACCGTTTACATTGGTGTAGGAACGAATGTAGAAAAACAGAAGCACGTTGAAGCGGCGGTGAAAGAGCTCTCTCATTTAGGAGAAAACCTAAAACTATCGACGATTTATGAGTGCGACCCCGTCGGTTTTAGTAGTGACTCGTTTTATAATCTTGTCATCGAGATGAAAACAAGTTCAACATTAACCGAGTTTTCACAATTGCTGCGTAGTATAGAAGTTCGCTGGGGGCGCTCAGAGTTCGCTGAGAAGTATCAAGATAGAACGTTAGATCTTGATGTCATCTTGTTTGGTACTGAAGTTCGCTCAAGTGACCCTCAATTACCAAGAAGTGATATTTTCAAGTATCCCTTTGTGATTCAACCGCTTTATGAGCTTTGTCCTGATTTAGTGATCCCTTCAGATGGAAGAACGGTCCAGCAAGTGTGGAGCCAGTCGACTGGATTAGGGTCTTTAACCCGTATCGAACCTTGGTTTGATTTATAGTATTAACGAGAATTTAATGAGTTATATAGAAGCATTCATCCTTGCCTTGATTCAGGGTTTAACGGAATTTTTACCTATTTCGAGCTCTGCTCACCTTATCTTACCTTCTGCAGTGTTAGGCTGGGAAGATCAAGGCTTGGCGTTTGATGTCGCTGTTCACGTGGGAACGTTAGCGGCTGTTATCATCTACTTTAGAAAAGAAGTCGTGACTCTTTTAAGCTCCTTCTTTGGCTCCATTTTTAAAGGCGAACGCAGCAAAGAATCAAAGCTTGCATGGATGATCCTATTGGCGACGATTCCTGCCTGTGTTTTTGGTCTTTTCATGAAAGATATTATCGAAATTTACCTGCGCAGCGCTTGGGTCATTGCAACAACGACCATCGTTTTCGGCCTGCTACTTTGGTACGTCGATAAGAATGCAGAATTGATGAATGATGAATATCAGGCGGATTGGAAAAAATCAGTATTCATCGGTTTGGCTCAAGCTATGGCCATGATCCCTGGTACATCTCGCTCTGGCGCTACGATAACCGCGGCACTGTATTTAGGTTTTACTCGTGAAGCGGCAGCGCGCTTTTCGTTTTTGATGTCGATTCCTATCATTTTGCTCGCTGGTGGTTACTTAGGATTGAAATTGGTGGCGAGTGGAGAACCGGTTCAACTGGGCGTGTTAGCAACGGGCGTTATCACGTCATTCATTAGCGCGTATATCTGTATTTACTTGTTCTTAAAACTTATTTCTAGAATGGGTATGACTCCCTTTGTTATTTATCGCTTAATTCTTGGTGGTGGGCTCTTTGCTTTCTTGCTGCTTAACTAAGAGTCCTTTTTAGTGATTATGGATATAAAGGGCTAACGATAAAGTTAGCCCTTCTTTTTATCAAAATGACGCTGCAGTCATGCGCCATTTCTTACTCTTTCCTTACTTCCTCTATCTCGCTTGAAAAGCCGCATTGTGATATATATGAGTTCTTTAGCCTTTCTCTTTATTATTACGTTACGATTATGCGAATCTTTGTTTTGACATTAACGCTTCTGTTTGGCTGGCTGCAGTACACATTGTGGTTCGGGAAAAACGGCATAATTGAATTCAATTTGGTCAATAGTGATATTCAAGCTCAGCATCAAGTCAACGACAATCTTCGAGCTCGAAATGCAGAAATGTTTGCTGAGATTGATGACTTACGCCAAGGGCTAGACGCAATTGAAGAACGAGCAAGACACGAGCTTGGAATGGTAAAAGATGGCGAAACGTTCTACCGATTGGTTGGAGAGGAATCACAGTAGAATGCCAATAAAAAATTCGAAAGAATCTCAACAAGAGATCATCGCGATCGTGCCTGCCGCTGGTGTGGGTAGCAGAATGAAAGCCGATCGTCCTAAGCAGTATCTATCAATAAATGATAAGACAATTCTAGAGCACACCGTTGCTTTACTATTATCTCACCCCAAAATAGACCAAGTTGTTATCGCTGTTAGCGAAGGTGATCCATATTTCCCAACGCTGTCTATCGCTAAACAAGCGAATGTCATTCGTGTCTCCGGGGGAAAAGAGCGTGCTGATTCGGTGTTGTCCGCTCTTCAATACGTAGAAGAGAATACGTTGTCATCATGGGCATTGGTTCACGATGCAGCAAGGCCATGCGTTCAGCTTAGCGATATCGATAAGCTAATTGATACCGCATTGGTGCAGGATGTTGGGGCAATATTAGCGTGCCCTGTACGCGATACTATGAAGCGTTCAGATGAACAACAAAACATCTCCGTGACGGTTGATCGTACGGCATTATGGCATGCTCTCACGCCTCAAATGTTTCCAACTCAATCGCTAAATCATGCATTGAATCAAGCGTTAGAAGAAAATGCGGTCATTACCGATGAAGCGTCAGCGATGGAGCGATTGGGCTTATCGCCTGCGCTGGTCAATGGTCGCTCAGATAATATAAAAATAACTCAGCCGGAAGATCTTGCACTTGCTGAGTTCTACCTAAATCGAAATAAGGAAAGTTAGTCATGCGCATTGGTCATGGTTTTGATGTTCATAAATTTGGCGGTCAAGGGCCTGTTATCATAGGTGGCGTGGCGATCCCTTATGAACAAGGATTGGTCGCGCACTCAGATGGCGATGTCGCACTTCATGCTCTCACCGATGCATTATTGGGCGCCATTGCTGCCGGAGATATCGGTCGTCATTTCCCTGATACCGATGATAAATGGAAAGGGGCAGACAGCCGTGAACTGCTAAAAGATGTGTATCGCCGAGTGAAAGAGCAGGGCTACGTATTAGGAAATGCCGACGTCACGATCATGGCTCAAGCTCCTAAAATGGCCCCGTATATCGATGCTATGTGCGCGGCGATTGCTGAGGATCTTGAAACCGATCTTAGTAATGTCAATGTAAAAGCAACGACGACTGAACGTCTTGGTTTTACCGGGCGTAAAGAAGGCATTGCCAGTGAAGCGGTCGTTTTATTGTTCAAAAAATAATGTTCTTTACAAGAAGGATAACGTATCAAAAATCAGAGCGTTAACTAGACTGTTAAAAAGACTAAAAACGACATTGTCGAGATAAGTGAAATTTTAACCTTTTCTATTCAATTTTAGAGTCACCTTGTGACGGTATACCATTATGTCAGATGTTTTATCTCAGTTTCATTACCTTTACGGAAAACCCACCGCAAAAGCAAAACTCAAGGCCAAGGCTGAACACTTCAAAGTGAGTGAAGATTTAGGCTATGAATTTGCTGGGGCAGGTGAGCACCTCATGATTCGAATTCGTAAAACCGGTGAAAACACTTCCTTTGTTGCCAATGAACTGGCTAAAGCGTGCAAGGTGAAAACTAAGGATGTGAGTTGGGCGGGGTTGAAAGACAGGCACGCTGTCACAGAGCAATGGCTAAGCGTCCATTTGCCAAAAGGTGAAACTCCAGACTTTGGGCCGTTTTTGGCGCAATATCCGAGCATTGAAATTCTTGACATCACTCGTCATAACAAAAAACTTCGCCCAGGCGATCTTGCCGGAAATGATTTCGAGATAACTCTGTCAGAGGTTACTGATGTTCAAGACGTTGTTGCACGCATTGAAAAGCTCGCCATTAACGGCGTACCGAACTATTTTGGTAGTCAGCGATTTGGTAACCAAGGAAACAACCTTGATGAAGCTCGTCGATGGGGACGAGAGAACGTGAGAACTCGCAATCAGAATAAGCGCAGCTTGTATCTTTCTTCTGCTCGCTCTTGGATCTTCAATCGGATCGTGTCTGCCCGATTAGAGCAGGGAGTATTTGACAGCCTGTTAGTTGGAGACGTTGTTGAAGGAAGAGAGACAACGATTGTTGATGAAGAAAACCTTAACTCATTGAGAGAAGCATTAGCCCATCAAGAGGTTAGCATCACAGCCGCAATGGCGGGTGATAATGCGTTACCGACTCAGGCTGACGCACTCTTATTAGAGCAACCCCATCTTGATGATGAGCCTGACTTAATGGCACTTATTCGTGGAAACAGAATGCGTCATGATCGCCGCGCGGTTCTATTAAAACCGAAAGATCTTTCATGGTCACAAAGTGATGATCAAGTGACATTAACGTTTTCTTTAGACGCGGGAAGCTTTGCGACTTCAATTGTTAGAGAGCTGATAGAAGAAGAAATCGTTGAGCGCGTATATTAAGGCATCGAACATGACCCCAAAGCTAAAAATACTATTGAGTAATGATGACGGCGTGCATGCCCAAGGTATTCATGCCTTGGCTAATGCCTTAAAAGAGATCGCTGAGATCATTATTGTTGCCCCAGACAGAAACCGCTCGGGCGCGTCTAATTCGTTAACGCTAGAGCAGCCGCTAAGGGTCAATGAAATTGCTCCTTCGGTTTACTCTGTTCAGGGAACGCCCACTGACTGTGTACACTTTGCACTTAATGAATTGATGAAGGATGATTTTCCCGACCTTGTTCTCTCCGGCATCAATCACGGCGCAAACCTTGGCGATGATGTTCTTTATTCTGGGACTGTTGCTGCGGCAATGGAGGGGCACTTTCTTGGGGTGCAGTCGATCGCTTTTTCATTGGTTGGAAAAGTGAATTTTGACGTTGCGGCTCAAGTGGCAAGACAAGTCGTTGAGCAGCATATGGCGAAACCAATCCCGACGAATCGATTGCTTAACGTGAATATTCCAGACAAAGATGATTTGGATGAGTTAACGGTAAAAGTTACGCGTTTAGGTGCCCGTCATCACGCTGAGAATATGATCAAGCAGAAAGATCCTCGTGGACATGATATTTTTTGGTTAGGTCCTCCAGGAAAAGAGCAAGATGCTGGTGAAGGCACTGATTTTTATGCGATTGATAAAGGGTATGTGTCTGTCACACCACTACAAGTGGATCTGACGGCTCATGAATCTTTACGAGCAATGGAAAACTGGTTTAAGGAAGAAAAACTATGATCAACCCACATGCAGACAAGCTGATAGAGTTTCTTGTCGCGAGTGGTATTCAAGACCCACAAGTTTTACAAGCTATTCGAAACCTGCCTCGCGAAAGCTTTGTGTCCCAAGCGATGGTGCACCAAGCCTACGACAATAATGCTTTGCCAATAGGGCAGGGGCAAACGATCTCTCAGCCTTACATCGTGGCAAAGATGACAGAGCTGCTGAACTTGGATCGTCAGTCGAATGTATTGGAAGTCGGTACAGGTTCTGGTTACCAAACCGCAGTATTAGCCCAGTTAGTCGATCATGTAAACTCCATAGAAAGAATCAAGGCATTGCAATGGGATGCTAAGAGGCGTTTGAAGCAACTGGACATATATAATGTCTCAACCAAACATGGAGACGGTTGGAAGGGGTGGTTAAACAAAGCCCCGTTTGACGCCATAATAGTGACCGCAGCGGCAGAGAGTATTCCACAGGCGTTGCTGGATCAATTAGCGGAAGGTGGAAGAATGATAATACCGGTGGGTGACGAAGAACAAACACTCATTAAGATCACTCGTGTAAATGGAGAGTTCCAATCTGAGACTATTGAAATGGTTCGTTTTGTTCCGTTAGTTGCAGGTGATCTTGCTTAGCCATGTTCAAGCTACCTAGAACCCTAGTTGCAATAGTTGTTGTCAGTATCCTCGTGGGGTGTACTGCAAGTTCCCCTGCTCCGGTTTCTGGGCTTAACAAAAATTACAATGATGTTTCTCGTGGTAGCTACCGAGGCAGTTTCTATGAAGTCAAAAAAGGCGATACTCTGTACTTTATCTCCTATATAACGGACAAGGATGTAAAAGAAATAATTCGGTATAACAGCCTCACTCCCCCGTATACGATTCATCCAGGACAGAAACTAAACTTATGGCGTAGAAACTATGTTGCGCCCGCATTCGGTGGTACGGGGGCTGGCGCAGTTGCGGCTACAACTCCCAGTAAAACAAGTAAAAACTCTAATTCAACCAACTCTCCCAGTAAAACTAAAGTCGTACAAAAAGATCCCCCTAAGAAGGTTGATCAATCAAAATCAAAGGAGTATGTTAAATCAACAAGTAAACAAAATGTTAACAAGCCAGCTGCCACAGCAAAGCCTAAAAATAACAACGTAAACAGCTGGATTTGGCCAACAAAAGGGAGGGTAATTAAGAAGTTTTCTGCTGGAGAACAAGGAAATAAAGGCATTGATATTGCAGGACAGCGAGGTCAATCCATCGTTTCTACAGCAGGAGGAACCGTTGTTTATTCGGGCAATGCGTTAAGAGGTTACGGCAATCTAGTGATTGTAAAACATAACGATAATTACCTCAGTGCATACGCTCATAATGATCGGTTGCTTGTACAAGAAGGACAGAATGTAAAAGCAGGTCAAAAAATAGCAACAATGGGCAGTTCAGGGACCAGCAGCGTAAGATTACATTTTGAAATTCGCTATCAAGGTAAGTCAGTGAATCCAAACCGCTACTTGCCGTAATTTTACTTAAGGGTAATTTAGCGACATTAAGAAGTAGTAATGTCTTGCTAGCTCGCCAGGGGGAGGCAGTATGGGTATCAGCAATGCAGCAACGAAAATTGAAGAGTTTGATTTAGGCACTAACGCGAAGGAAGCCGTTAAACCTAAGAAACAACCAGCCAAAAAAACAACCGCTAAAGCAAAATCAGTCGCCACTGAAGACACTGACGTTTCAAGCAAAAGCTTAGACGCCACTCAACTGTATTTAGGCGAAATTGGTTTCTCACCACTATTAACTGCAGAAGAAGAAGTTCTCTTTGCTCGTCGAGCGCTTAGAGGTGATGAAGCCGCACGTAAACGAATGATTGAAAGTAATTTGCGCCTTGTCGTGAAGATCTCTCGTCGCTACAGCAATCGCGGATTAGCTCTATTGGATTTGATTGAAGAGGGCAACCTTGGTTTGATTCGAGCCGTAGAGAAGTTTGATCCAGAAAGAGGGTTCCGTTTCTCGACCTATGCAACGTGGTGGATTCGTCAAACCATTGAACGTGCATTGATGAACCAGACTCGTACCATTCGCTTACCTATTCATGTCGTAAAAGAGTTAAACATTTACCTACGCACTGCGAGAGAACTTTCTCAGAAGCTTGATCACGAGCCTACTGCAGAAGAGATCGCATCCACTTTGGATAAACCTGTTGAAGACGTAAGTAAAATGCTCCGCTTAAATGAGCGCGTTAGCTCGGTTGATACACCGATCGGTGGTGACGGCGAAAAAGCACTTCTCGATATCATCCCTGATATTAACAACTCAGATCCTGAAGTATCAACGCAAGATAACGATATTAAGGCCTCATTGGTTCATTGGCTTGATGAGCTAAACCCTAAACAAAAAGAGGTGCTTGCACGTCGATTCGGGTTACTTGGCTATGAGCCTTCTACCCTTGAAGAAGTTGGACGAGAAATTAATCTAACGCGTGAAAGAGTTCGTCAGATTCAAGTTGAGGGATTACGTAGACTTCGTGAGGTTCTTATTAAACAAGGTCTCAACATGGAAAACTTGTTCTGTGTAGAAGACGAGTAACTCACTATCTAATTTAGGTATCAATGAAAAAGCCCTGCTATTTGTGAAAATAGCAGGGCTTTTTGTATTGGTTTGCATCAGCGCATAGCAAGTCTTAGGAAAATGGCTAAATCATTTTCTTCAATCGATATAGCGCCTCTAATGCTTGTCTCGGTGTTAGATCATCAGGATCAATTCCTGCCAAGGCCGATTCAACTTCACTTGGCTCTGGAATCAAACTGAGTTGATTTGCAATATCTACCGCAGAAGACTTAGCTTGCTCAGTCGTGTTCCCTAGTTGTTCTAGCTGAGTCAGTTTATTGCGCGCATTTTTAATGACACTTTTCGGTACACCCGCTAGGCCTGCAACTGCTAAACCATAAGATTTGCTCGCTGCACCTTCTTGGACGGCATGCATGAAAGCGATACTGTCACCGTGCTCCACTGCATCAAGATGTACGTTGGCCAAGTTAGGCTGCAGATTTGGAAGTTCAGTAAGCTCAAAATAATGAGTGGCAAAGAGCGTCATTGAACCAATATTACTCGCTAACCACTCAGCACTTGCCCATGCTAAAGATAGCCCATCATACGTGCTCGTTCCTCGACCGATTTCATCCATAAGCACTAAGCTTTTAGCCGTCGCGTTGTGTAAAATATTTGCTGTTTCCGTCATCTCTACCATGAAGGTCGAGCGACCCGAAGCTAGGTCGTCTGATGCGCCAATTCGAGTGAATATACGGTCAATAGTACCTATTTGTGCCGATTCTGCCGGAACATAGCTGCCAATGTGAGCCATCAATGCTATCAGTGCTGCCTGACGCATATAGGTCGATTTACCGCCCATGTTAGGACCGGTGATAATGAGCATTTTACGTTGTTCATTTAGCTCAATAGGGTTCGCGATAAACGGCGCATCCATGACGGTTTCCACCACTGGGTGGCGACCTGCTTGTATATGAATACCAACATCGCTGCTCAATGTCGGTCGGCAATAATCTAAACTTTCAGCACGCTCGGCGAGATTTTGTAGAACATCGATTTGAGAGATGGCCGAAGCGATATTCTGCAGCCTTTCTAAATGCGGTAAAAGAAGGTCAAAGAGTTCATCCCAAAGTTTCTTTTCAATGGCTAGGGCCTTGGATTTTGAGTTGAGCACTTTATCTTCGTGCTCTTTAAGCTCTGGAATGATATAGCGTTCTGCATTTTTGAGTGTCTGGCGTCTGACGTAGTGAGCGGGAACAAGGTGACTTTGACCTCGACTGACCTGAATGAAGAAGCCATGTACAGCGTTATAACCCACTTTTAGCGTATCGATCCCGTGTCGCTCGCGCTCTTCTTCCTCAAGCTTATTCAAAAATTCAGTGGCACCGTCAGCGAGATCTCGCCATTCGTCTAATTCCGCACTGTAACCTGTGGCAATAACGCCACCATCACGAATGACAACGGGCGGATTCTCTTTGATAGCGCGCTCAAGCAACTGTTGCACTTCTTCGAATGGCGATGAGAATTGACGGAGTTTTGTCAGATAAGGCTGCTTTAATTCGGCTAACGTCGTTTCTAACTCGGGCAGTTGCGCTAACGCTTGGCGTAGACGGGCCAAATCCCTTGGGCGCGCGGACCGAAGTGCTAAGCGCGCGAGGATTCGTTCAATATCACCGATTTGTTTTAGAGTCGGCTGTAAGTCGCTGTATAAAGAGAGCTCTTTGATTTCACCAATGGCATCAAGACGTTGATTCAAAGTATCAATACAACGCATGGGTTGATGAAGCCAGCGTTTGAGCATCCGGCTACCCATCGCTGTTGAGCTATGATCAAGGACTTCAGCCAAGGTGTTGTCTAGACCACCAGAGAGGTTTTGAGTGATCTCTAGGTTACGTCTGGTTGCCGCATCTAAGATCACGGAATGATCTTGTCGATCATAAGTCAAAGAACGGATATGGGGCAGGGTAGTACGTTGGGTGTCTTTCACGTATTGAATCAAACAACCTGCAGCGCATAATCCTAAGTCAGCCTGCTCAACCCCAAACCCCACAAGATCACGAGTACCAAACTGTTGGTTCAATTGCTGCTTTGCAGTATCGAGTTCAAACTCCCACACTGGACGACGACGATTGCCATTTCGGTTTGTCATCAGATGAACCGGCTCAAAGTCCTCAGGGAACAGCAACTCTCTCGGTGAGGTTCTCTGAAGTTCGGCCGCCATTGCTTCTTCTGTTTCTGGTTCAATTAACTGAAAACGACCAGACGTCATATCTAGCGTTGCGTAACCAAATTTATCACCGTGGTGATAGATAGCGGCGATCAGGTTATCGACACGTTCAGAAAGCAGTGCTTCGTCGGTCACTGTGCCAGGCGTGACAATACGGACGACTTTTCGCTCGACAGGGCCTTTAGATGTGGCAGGATCGCCAACCTGTTCACAGATGGCGACAGACTCTCCTAATTGAACCAGTTTAGCCAAATAGCCTTCGACTGCGTGATAAGGCACGCCAGCCATTGGGATTGGCTCTCCTGCGGAAGCCCCGCGTTTTGTTAACGAGATATCGAGTAACTGCGAAGCGCGTTTGGCATCATCGTAAAACAGTTCATAGAAGTCCCCCATACGATAGAACAAGAGAATATCTGGATTCTCAGCTTTCAATCCGAGATATTGTTTCATCATTGGGGTGTGTTTTTGATCGGCTTTCACAGTTCATTTCTTTTGTTTTTTACTATTGCGGCTTAGGATACGTGAATACGATCAACGCGAAAAGATCCAAATTCACGCGATGAAGTTACAGAGAGGTTTTTCAGACATGGACGCACTTACGTTACTCAGTCAAAAAGTTGGTCAGCAGCTATTCGAAAACAATCAGATCTTGGCGACGGCTGAGTCTTGCACTGGCGGCGGCGTTGCAACCGCCGTAACCGATATTGCGGGCAGTTCAGCCTGGTTTGACCGTGCTTTTGTCACTTACAGCAATGAAGCTAAGATGGAAATGCTTGGTGTTTCTCAACAGACACTGATTTTGCATGGTGCAGTGAGTCAGTCGACGGTAGTCGAAATGGTCAACGGCGCACTCGCTCACTCTAGAGCAACGATAGCGGTATCGATCAGTGGCATTGCAGGCCCTGGTGGTGTAACGGAAGGGAAGCCAGTTGGCACAGTTTGCTTCGCTTGGGCTAATTTAAAGGATTGGCATAAGGTAGAGACTATCTGTTTTAAAGGTGACCGAGCAGAAGTCCGCTCACAAGCAATAAAGCATGCACTTCAAGTTGTTAGTGAACATTTGAGTAATTGCATCCAATAATCGTGCTAAAGAATTGACAACATTTCGTGTGGCACAAACAATACTACGCTATTATTTTTTTCATACAGGTATGGACACTGTATGAATCAACAGTATAATAAAAACCAATTAGAAACCCTTTTGGGTAATCAGTATAGTCAAGTTCGTATCCAACGTTACGAACCGTATGGAGATAGAGATGGACGCAAATAAAGAAAAAGCACTAGCCGCAGCCCTTGGCCAAATTGAGAAGCAGTTTGGTAAAGGTTCTATTATGCGTCTTGGTGATAACCGTACTATGGATGTTGAAACCATCTCAACGGGTTCACTCTCTTTAGACATTGCACTGGGTGCTGGTGGTCTACCAATGGGGCGTATCGTTGAGGTTTATGGCCCTGAATCTTCAGGTAAAACAACGCTTACTCTAGAGCTGATTGCAGCGGCACAACGTGTAGGAAAAACGTGTGCTTTCGTTGATGCAGAGCACGCACTTGACCCTATCTACGCTCAAAAGCTGGGTGTTGATATTGATGCACTTCTTGTTTCTCAACCAGATACGGGTGAGCAAGCGCTTGAAATCTGTGATGCACTGGCTCGTTCAGGTGCAATCGACGTTCTTGTTATTGACTCAGTAGCAGCACTAACACCAAAAGCAGAAATTGAAGGCGAAATGGGCGATAGCCACATGGGTCTTCAGGCTCGTATGCTTTCTCAAGCAATGCGTAAGCTGACTGGTAACCTTAAGCAGTCTAACTGTATGGCTATCTTCATCAACCAAATCCGTATGAAGATTGGTGTGATGTTTGGTAACCCAGAAACAACAACAGGTGGTAACGCACTTAAGTTCTATGCTTCTGTTCGTTTAGATATCCGCCGTACGGGTGCAATCAAAGATGGTGATGAGGTTGTTGGTAACGAAACGCGTATCAAGGTTGTTAAGAACAAGATTGCTGCACCATTCAAACAAGCTGAAACTCAAATTCTTTACGGTAAAGGCTTCAACCGTGAAGGTGAGCTTATCGACTTAGGTGTTAAGAACAAGTTGGTAGAAAAGGCTGGCGCTTGGTACAGCTACAAAGGCGACAAGATCGGTCAAGGTAAAGCTAACGCTGGTAAATACCTACGTGAAAATCCAGAAGTTGCTCTAGAGATTGATACTAAACTTCGTGAATTGCTACTGACTCCTGCTGTTCTTGAAGAGAAAGATGCAGAGAAAGAAGAAGAAAACGAAGAGTTATAAGCTAACGTTTTATAGAGTGGATGTTTAAAAGAAGCATCCGCTTTTAAAGAACTTAAAGCCTCGCATTTTTTATGCGGGGCTTTTTTATTGGAGTAGCCCCGTCGTGCATACCTTTAACAAACTCTCTTTCGTAGTCCGAGTTTTCTTAGCCGATAGGTCACCAATTTAGTTCTGCTTTTCCACGGCTCGATATAGTGGAATATTCTTAATTTTATCGAATTCCCTCTAAAATCCTGCCCAAGGGTGTCTTTTCTACAAGAAAACTAGTCGAAGCCTTAACCATGATCTACAATACGGCAAAATTCTAACTCGACTATTTTCAGGAAGAGCTGCATGTACATGAGCACTGATGAGGTTCGCAACGCGTTCCTTAAGTTCTTTGAGAGCAAAGAACACCAAATCGTAGACAGTTCATCGTTAGTTCCACATAACGATCCAACCCTGCTATTCACTAACGCAGGTATGAACCAATTCAAAGATTGCTTCCTAGGCGCCGAAAAGCGTGCCTACACACGAGCAACTACGGCTCAGCGTTGTGTACGTGCGGGTGGTAAACACAATGACCTTGAAAACGTAGGTTTCACGGCTCGTCACCACACGTTCTTCGAAATGCTAGGCAACTTCAGCTTTGGTGATTATTTCAAAGAAGAAGCGATTGCGTTTGCTTGGGAATTCCTGACAGAAACTCTTCAACTGCCAAAAGATCGTCTACTGGTAACGGTATACGAGACAGATGATGAAGCATTCGATATCTGGAACAAGAAAGTAGGTGTACCTGCTGACCGTATCGTTCGCATCGGCGACAAAGACGGCGGCAAACAGTTCGAGTCAGATAACTTCTGGACGATGGGCGACACAGGTCCTTGTGGCCCATGTACTGAAATCTTCTACGATCACGGTGAGCACATCTGGGGCGGCCGCCCTGGTACACCTGAAGAAGATGGTGACCGTTTCATTGAGATCTGGAACAACGTATTCATGCAGTTCAACCGTCACGCTGACGGCACTATGGAACCGCTACCTAAACCAGCTGTAGATACTGGTATGGGTATTGAGCGTATTTCTGCAATCATGCAGGGCGTTCACTCTAACTACGAAATTGATGTATTCCAAAAGCTAATCAAAGCGACAGCTGAAGTGGTGGGTCATGACGATCTATCGAACCAATCGCTGCGCGTTATTGCTGACCACATCCGTTCTTGTTCATTCCTAATCGCTGACGGCGTTATGCCTTCAAACGAAGGTCGTGGTTACGTTCTACGTCGTATTATTCGTCGTGCAGTTCGTCACGGTAACAAGCTTGGCGCACAAGGCGTGTTCTTCCACAAACTTGTGGGTGTACTGGCTGAAGTGATGGGCTCTGCGGCAGATGAACTTAAGAAACAGCAAGAGCTTGTTGAAAAAGTACTTCGCATTGAAGAAGAAAACTTTGGTCGCACTCTAGAGCGCGGCATGGTTATTCTTAATGACGCATTAGACGCGCTTGAAGGCAAAGAGCTTGACGGCGAAACAGTTTTCAAACTTTACGACACATACGGATTCCCAGCTGACCTTACTAACGATGTAGCTCGTGAACGCGACTTTACTATAGATGAAGAAGGCTTTGAGAAGGCGATGGAAGCACAGCGTAAACGTGCACGTGAAGCTGGCCAATTCGGCACGGATTACAACGCGACGATCAAAGTAGACACCAACACTGAGTTCTGTGGTTACACAGGTACTGAAGGTTCAGGTGAAATCTCTGCGCTATTCGTTGACGGCGAAGAAGTCTCTTCACTATCAGCGGGCGACAAAGCCATCATCATCCTTGAAGAAACGCCATTCTACGCTGAGTCAGGCGGTCAATGTGGCGATGCTGGTACGCTAAAAACGGCATCAGGTCTATTCAAAGTACAAGACACTCAGAAGCTAGGTAACGCATTTTCGCACCACGGTGAACTAGTTGAAGGTGTATTCGCTAAGGGCGATAAAGTACAAGCAACGGTTGACGCTGAGCGTCGTGCTGCTATCTCATTAAACCACTCTGCAACGCACTTACTTCACTCTGCACTGCGCGAAGTTCTAGGTGAGCACGTTGCTCAGAAAGGTTCTTTAGTTAAGCCAGACAACCTACGTTTTGACTTCTCTAACCTTGAAGCGGTAACACCGGAACAGCTTAAAGAAGTAGAGCGCTTGGTTAACGCACAAGTTCGTAAGAACCACGTGATTGAAACCAACATCATGGACATCGAGTCAGCGAAAGAAAAGGGTGCAATGGCACTGTTTGGCGAGAAGTACGATGATGAAGTACGCGTTCTGTCTATGGGCGACTTCTCTACTGAGCTTTGTGGTGGCATTCACGCGAGCAATACAGGTGATATCGGCCTATTTAAGATCACTTCTGAAGGTGGCATTGCTGCGGGTATTCGTCGTATCGAAGCAGTAACCGGGGAAGGTGCGCTAGATGCAGTAGAAGCTCAGAATAGCGCTTACGAAGAGAAGCTGGCTGAGTCAGCGAAGAAAGCGAAATCGCTAGAGAAAGAAATCCAACTGCTTAAAGAGAAGATGGCTGCTGCTGAAAGCGCAAACATAATGGGTAAAGTAGAAGACATCTCTGGGACTAAAGTACTGGTTGCTGCAATTGAAGGCGCAGACAACAAGAACCTACGTACTATGGTTGATAACGCTAAAAACCAAGTGGGTAGCGGTATCATCCTGATCGCGAACGTAGCAGACGGTAAAGTTGGCTTGATTGCTGGTGTAACCAAAGACCTAATCGGCAAAGTAAAAGCGGGTGACCTCGTTAAGATGGTTGCTGAGCAAGTTGGCGGTAAAGGCGGCGGTCGTCCAGATATGGCTCAAGCTGGCGGTACCGATGTTGAAGCGTTACCTGAAGCTCTTATGTCAGTTCGTGGCTGGTTAGAAGAGCGTCTAAAATAAAGCATCGTTGAAGAAACCCTATGCTCAATCGATAGTTTTTGATTGAGCATAACAATACGAATAGAACCAAGTGGTTTAATTGGCTGATATACATCACCAAGCGAACAACTTGGTTTTTGTGTTTTGACTCTTATGAAACTCCATTTTGTAAGTGCTATGAGATTTAGTCTTGGGAAGGTGAAAACTGGTGAAAAAGCCCGTTATCGTACAAAAGTTTGGTGGAACCTCTGTAGGAACAATTGAATCAATTCATACCGTCGCCAAGCATGTGATTAATGCAAAAAATGAAGGCAACCAAGTTGTGGTTGTTGTATCGGCTATGTCTGGCGAGACGAATCGCTTGATGTCTCTAGCCAAGCAAGTCGACAGTGTACCCAATGCTCGGGAGTTAGATGTCTTGCTCTCTTCAGGCGAGCAGGTCTCTATGGCTCTTCTTGCCATGACTCTGAATAAATTGGGTTATCAAGCCCGTTCTTTAACGGCCACACAGGCTCGGATTGAGACAGATAGCCAGCATAATGAAGCGACTATCCAGTGTATCAAAACAGATGTGATTAGCGCTCTGTTAGATTTGGGTACAATTGTCATCGTTGCAGGTTTTCAGGGAATCAATGATAACGGTGATATCACCACTCTTGGGCGCGGTGGTTCGGATACTAGTGCCGTCACATTAGCAGGAGCACTGCGAGCAAAAGAGTGCCAAATCTTTACCGATGTTGATGGTATTTACACCTGTGACCCTAGAGTCGTTCCCAAAGCGAAAAAGTTGGACATCATTGACTTTCCTTCAATGGAACAAATGGCTCGCAAAGGCGCCAAGGTTTTACATTTACCTTCTGTCCAATATGCTTGGAAACACGAAGTACCACTGCGGGTTCTTTCTACTTTTGACAGTAACAAAGGCAGTCTCATTCTAGGAGAAGAGCCTACTCAAGACGTCACCGGTTTAGCTATTAGCCGAAATATGTTGCGAATAAAGATCGACTCTGCCGATCTAGTGAGTGCTACAACTCAGTGTCAAATGTTAGGAATCAATGTATGGAATGTGATCAGCCATGCAGATTGTGCCTACATAGTGATTGAATACGACTCAATTTCAAAATTGGATCTGGTGTTCAGAGATAAAATCCGTAATAGTTCTAATGTAAGCCTGTTAACGGTCGTTGGTTTGCGAGCAAAAGGATTGATTAAGTCATCTACACAGTTGTTAGCGAAAAGTGAAATTAACGTTATTGACTGTTTCATTGATAATGACTCATTGACTGTCGTTTTATTTCAAGATTGCGTAGATAATGCAGCTCATATCCTACATGATGCTTATCTTGCCCAAGGCCAAGTATTCGATGACCATCAAAAACACATGTTTTTAGGCTAATATTGGTTAACATTAATGTTTACGAAAATATAACTTTTGTTAGATAATACTTTCGTAACAAATTTATTTGAGACTACTCAAGGAGCTAGTAATGCTAATTTTGACTCGCCGCGTTGGTGAAACTCTTATGATCGGTGATGAAGTCACGGTCACTGTTCTTGGTGTAAAAGGTAATCAAGTACGTATCGGTGTAAATGCTCCAAAAGAGGTTTCTGTCCACCGTGAAGAAATCTACATGCGAATTCAAGCAGAAAAAGGTAATGGTAACGTTGCACCAGGCAACTACTAAAACTGAATGAATGGCTAGCGATTGTGCTGGCCTTTTTTGTGCGTTAAAAATAGATATTACGAGTAAAAAGAGTGATTTCACATCGCTTTGATTAAATAGCCAACGGTTGACGTTTTTTTTAATCTTTTTGCCAAGAAAGTGTTTGACATATTTTTGGTAAATCGTAATATGTGCCTCCGCAAGACGGAGAGGTGGCCGAGAGGCCGAAGGCGCTCCCCTGCTAAGGGAGTATGTGGTTTATAGCCGCATCGAGGGTTCGAATCCCTCCCTCTCCGCCATTCTTGCTTATTTGTTTTAGCATGCAAATAGATGACTTGTTGTAGCAGACAAGCAGAGAACAAAATGTGCGTCCTTAGCTCAGCTGGATAGAGTACCTGGCTACGAACCAGGCGGTCGGAGGTTCGAATCCTCCAGGACGCGCCATTCTTTTAAAGAATGAAAATTTACAATGCGGAGAGGTGGCCGAGTGGCCGAAGGCGCTCCCCTGCTAAGGGAGTATGTGGTTTATAGCCGCATCGAGGGTTCGAATCCCTCCCTCTCCGCCATTTATTGACCTTGAGTCAATTTTTTTGTTCCAAAAGAAATGTATTGTGATGTTGTTCACAAACTTGCGCGCTCTTAGCTCAGCTGGATAGAGTACCTGGCTACGAACCAGGCGGTCGGAGGTTCGAATCCTCCAGAGCGCGCCACTATAAAGGGTTTTAATAATCCTGATATTGATTTTATTTGTATAGCAACCAAAATAGATCGATATCGAAACCTGTGCGCTCTTAGCTCAGCTGGATAGAGTACCTGGCTACGAACCAGGCGGTCGGAGGTTCGAATCCTCCAGAGCGCGCCACTATTTAAGGGTTTCTATAACCCTGATATTAGCCTTGTTAATGTCAAAACTTGTGCGTCCTTAGCTCAGCTGGATAGAGTACCTGGCTACGAACCAGGCGGTCGGAGGTTCGAATCCTCCAGGACGCGCCACTTTTAAGGGTTGTTATAATCCTGATGATGAATTATAGATTTGTTATCGAAACCTGTGCGCTCTTAGCTCAGCTGGATAGAGTACCTGGCTACGAACCAGGCGGTCGGAGGTTCGAATCCTCCAGAGCGCGCCACTATAAAGGGTTGTTGACCCTGATATTGATACTTATTGATATCAAAACCCAGTGCGTCCTTAGCTCAGCTGGATAGAGTACCTGGCTACGAACCAGGCGGTCGGAGGTTCGAATCCTCCAGGACGCGCCACCTTAAAAAGCCCCGCTATTATAGCGGGGCTTTTTATTAACATCCCATTATCATTCTTGCAACACTAAAAAATCAACCTATTGTTTTAATTGATAAATATCAAATTTACTTGATAACATCTGTGTATCTGCATGTTTTTTGATTTAACCGTCTATATTGATTGGTCTTTTCTCCTGTAAAGTGGGATAAAAATAGAGTTATGTGATTTTGGTGATGAAAAAACCATCAATTTTGTGCATTATCATTAAGAGTTGGTTAAACAAAATTGACAATCTTTTACTAATCGAGATAATCCTAGATCACTGTCGATATAAATTACGGAATTGTTCGACATAAATTGTCAGGAAGACAAAGAAAGGAAGCAACATGACAAACATTGGAAGCCTGCTAGGAGACGCTGCAACCCTCATGATGACGGGTATGACAGTTGTCTTTATTTTCCTAACTATTCTTGTATACCTTGTAAGGTTAATGTCGAGACTTGTGCCAACTGAAGCACCTGAGTCCTTCGCTACACCCATTCAAAATAATAAAGTTCAATCAAATCCTTCTGCTATAAGTCCGAACGTTGTTGCCGCTATCTCTGCTGCAGTTCACCAACATCGCACTTCTACAGCTAAATAGATTTTTTAAGGATTAAAAGGAGTTAATGAGCATGTCTAAACCACTAGCTATTACGGATGTGGTCCTTCGTGACGCCCATCAGTCACTATTTGCTACGCGTATGCGTATTGAAGATATGCTGCCTATTGCGGCAGAGTTGGATAAAATCGGTTATTGGTCACTTGAAACTTGGGGTGGCGCAACCTTCGATTCTTGTATTCGTTTTCTAGGTGAAGATCCTTGGGAGCGCTTGCGTGAATTAAAGAAAGCGATGCCAAACACACCTATGCAGATGTTACTGCGAGGTCAAAACCTATTGGGTTACCGTCACTACGCGGATGATGTAGTAGAAAAGTTCATTGAACGAGCGCATACCAACGGTATGGACGTTTTCCGTATCTTTGATGCAATGAACGATGTACGCAATTTCCAAACTGCAGTGAAAGCGACGAAAGAAGTTGGCGCACATGCTCAAGGCACGCTGTCATACACAACAAGCCCTGTTCATAACTCAGATACTTGGGTTGATCTTGCCAAGCGCTTGGAAGATCTTGGCTGTCACTCTCTTTGTATTAAAGACATGTCAGGTCTGCTTAAGCCATATGAAGCTGAAGAGCTTATCTCACGAATCAAAGAGTCTTGTGACGTGCCATTAGCATTGCACTGTCATGCGACAACGGGCTTATCGACGGCAACAGCAGTGAAAGCCGTTGAAGCGGGTGTCGATATTCTCGATACCGCTATCTCTTCTATGAGCTGTACTTATGGCCATACGCCAACCGAAACAGTTGTTGCGATGTTAGAAGGTACAGAGCGCGATACGAATCTAAAGCTTGATCAAATTGAACCTATTGCTGCCTATTTCCGTGAAGTACGTAAGAAATACGCAAAATGGGAAGGGCAGCTTAAAGGTATTGATTCCCGTATCCTCATTGCTCAAGTTCCTGGCGGTATGTTGACCAATATGGAAGGCCAACTGAAAGAGCAAGGTGCAGCTGATCGTCTCGATGAAGTACTGGAAGAGATTCCTCGCGTTCGTAAAGAGCTTGGTTACATTCCTCTTGTCACCCCTACCTCACAAATTGTGGGCTCTCAGGCGGTTATTAACGTATTGACGGGTGAGCGTTATAAGAGCATTACAAAAGAGACTGCGGGTCTACTAAAAGGCGAGTATGGCGCTGCTCCTGCCGAAGTCGATCAAGAGCTTCAAGCGAAGGTTCTCGATGGCGCAGAGCCTGTAACATGTCGCCCAGCGGATCTGCTAGAAAACGAACTTGATTCATTAACCACTGAATTACTAGAAAAAGCGAAATCGGATGGTATCTCTTTAGCAGAAGACACAGTCGATGACGTGCTTACCTACGCATTGTTCCCACAAGTTGGCCTAAAATTCCTTAAGAATCGCCGTAACCCTGAAGCATTTGAACCAGCACCGACGTTAGAGTCTGCTGCTCAAGTCACATCTGCTCCTGTTAAAGCGGTTGGCGGTATTGAAAGCTACAGCGTGAAAGTCGACGGTCAAGTTTTTGATGTTGAAGTTGGCCCACAAGGTGAACTGACCTCAGTCGCACCCGCACAAGGTGCTGCGCCAGTACAGGCGGCTCCTGCTGCTGCACCTGCAGGTAATGCTGAAGCGGTACCTGCCCCACTTGCTGGTAATATATTCAAAGTAAACGTTCAGTCTGGCGCACAAGTTGCGGAAGGGGATGTATTACTTATTTTAGAAGCGATGAAGATGGAAACAGAAGTTCGTGCTGCTCGTGGCGGTATCGTTCAAGACCTACTTGTTAAAGAAGGCGACTCTGTGACTGTTGGCTCACCACTTCTAAGCTTAGCGTAAGGGATCACCATGGAAGGATTGATGATCTTATGGTCTGAGACAGGGATAGCGAACTTCGAATTCGGCCAACTGTGTATGATGTTGGTCGGCGCTATTTTGCTTTTCTTAGCCATTACTAAAGGGTTTGAACCTTTGCTGCTATTGCCTATTGGCTTTGGTGCAGTATTAGCGAATATCCCAAATGCGGGCTTTACCGATCCAGGTGGCTTGCTGTATTACGTCTATTACATTGGTATTGAGACTGGCATTTTCCCACTACTCATTTTTATGGGTGTGGGGGCAATGACAGATTTCGGTGCACTGATTGCTAACCCAAAAACGTTGTGGTTAGGGGCAGCGGCTCAGTTCGGTATCTTCGCAACATTATTCGGTGCGATTATGCTTAACTATATCCCTGGAATGGAATTCTCCATGCCAGATGCCGCTTCTATCGCAATCATTGGTGGAGCCGATGGTCCAACGGCTATTTTCTTAGCGAGCAAGTTGTCTCCTGACTTGCTTGGTGCTATTGCTGTTGCTGCTTACAGCTATATGGCTCTTGTACCAATTATTCAGCCGCCAATCATGAAGGCATTAACAACGCCTGAAGAGCGTACGATCAAGATGGCTCAGCTTAAACATGTCGGCAAAGCGGAGAAAGTTATCTTTCCTCTTGCGGTGTTATTGATGACGATTTTGTTCCTACCATCAGCCACACCACTTGTGGGTATGTTCTGTTTAGGTAACTTAATGCGTGAAGCGGGTGTGGTAGATCGCCTGTCGAAAACAGCCCAAAACGAACTGATTAACGTTGTGACTATTTTCCTTGGTTTAGGTGTGGGTTCTAAGCTTCAGGCTGATACATTCCTGAACTTTAAGACGCTAGGTATTTTGCTACTCGGTGCGGTTGCATTCAGTATAGGTACCGCGGCAGGCGTCTTAATGGCTAAGCTTTTGAATAAGTACTCAAAAGAAGACATTAACCCACTGATTGGTGCGGCTGGTGTTTCAGCAGTACCAATGGCAGCGCGTGTTGTAAACAAAGTCGGTCTTGAGGCTAACTCACAGAACTTCTTGCTAATGCACGCAATGGGGCCAAATGTTGCGGGTGTTTTAGGCTCGGCAGTAGCTGCTGGTATACTTTTAGCCTTGGTCGGATAATCAAGATCGCTAATTAGAGAATACCAACTCGGTTAATTCACGCGCAAATGGTCAGGTGATGGTCAAATTGCGAGCTAAAAGTTAACCTAGTCAGAAGAAATGTTATATATTCAAAGGGATGCTTCGGCATCCCTTTCTTATTTAACTAAGGATTAGCACAGATGGAAAACAAGCAAATCGCAATTACCCAGTTTGGTGAGGTCGATGTCCTTGCCACTCTCACTTCTCAAATTCCTCAACCTAAAAGTGGGGAGGTACTGGTAAAGGTAGCCTTTGCTGGTGTTAATCCTATTGATGTGAAAACGCGCGCGGGCCTTGGCTGGGCAGCCGCTCAAAACAAAGATAATTTGCCTTGGGTACCTGGATACGATATCGCCGGAAAAGTCGTTTCTGGTGGTGAGGGCACTTCTCGATTTGATAAGGGAGCGATTGTTGCTGGCTTTGTGGGTTTTCCTCTGCAAGGTGGTGGTTACAGTCAGTACATTTGTGTTCCTGAAGCAGAATTAAGCCAAGTTCCTGATGCTGTCACTTTAGAGGCGGCCGCTGTTTTACCATTGGCTGGCCAAACGGCTGCACAAGCGTTAAATAAAGCTGAAGTGAAAGAAGGCGAGCGAGTTCTTATTCTTGCGGGAGCAGGAGGTGTTGGACACCTCGCGGTACAGATAGCCATTGCTGCCAAAGCTGAAGTCTTTACCAGTTGCAGTGAGAGTAACCTTGATTATATGGCAACATTAGGTGCACATGCGATCAACTATGAATTTGCGCCTGTTTCTGAGCGCGTAGAAGAGGTGGATGTGTTGATCGATCTCATTGGCGGTGATGCTGCACTCGATGCATTGAAATGCTTAAAAGATGGGGCACGTGTTGTCACCGTTCCAACATTAAGTGCTGAACTGATCTGTGAAAAAGCCAAGCTATTGGGTTTTGAGGCCACGGGTATGTTAGTTGATCCTGATCCTGAGCAGCTTGATACGATGCTTTACATGGTCAGCGTCGGATTACTTAAAACAGAAATACAGAAAATTTTCCCGTATACGCAAGTACAAGATGCACATACTCAAATAGAAACTGGTCACACTAGAGGCAAGGTATTGCTTGATATGCAGTGCTAGAGACATTTACATCTGCATTTGAACAGTTTGCTCTTTGGTTTTCAGACTCTGCATTATGGGTTCTTTTCATCAGTGGCTTCCTCAGTGCCACATTATTGCCTGGTGGCTCTGAAGCGGGTCTCATTGCCACATTAAGCCTGAATCAATACACCACTTTCATTATTATCGTTGTTGCCACCGTAGGAAATACTCTGGGCGGCATGACGAACTATTGGCTCGGTTTGTGGCTCCCAAATCGAACTCAACAAGAAAAACATGGTCATAAAGCCATTAGCTGGCTTAATCGATATGGCTATTGGACGTTATTATTTAGTTGGTTACCTGTCATTGGTGACCCATTGTGCCTCGCAGCGGGCTGGCTGAGAATGCGATTTTTACCCTGTTTCATTCTTATTTTGGTTGGGAAAGCCCTTCGCTATAGTTTATTGGCTACAATCTATTTTGGATTTTTTTAAGGAAGCGTTATGAGAAATATCTGGTTAGGGGCATTTTCTCTCCTCACTATTTCAGCATGTTCCAGTTACACCATTCCGTCAGTTCCTTTTTTCTCTTCGCTGCCCGAGGGCGTTACTCTGATCGAAGAAGTGCCAGCAAATACTGACACTGTCATGATTCCATACTCTAAGTATCAATTAGACAATGGGCTCACTGTAATCCTTTCCCCTGACGATTCTGATCCTTTGGTGCACGTAGATGTGACTTATCACGTAGGCTCTGCACGTGAAGACATTGGTCGTTCAGGCTTTGCGCATTTCTTTGAGCATATGATGTTCCAAGGTTCAGAAAATGTGGGTGACCAAGAGCATTTTAAAATCATTACTGAAGCTGGTGGCACCCTCAACGGGACAACAAATCGAGATCGAACCAATTACTTTCAGACAGTGCCCTCAAACCAACTTGAAAAGGTCCTGTGGTTAGAGTCTGACCGAATGGGCTTTTTAATTGATGCAGTTTCTCAGCGTAAGTTTGAGATTCAAAGAGACACGGTCAAAAACGAACGAGCACAAAATTATGATAATCGCCCATATGGACTAATGTGGGAACGAATGGGGGAAGCCATTTACCCTGAAGGGCACCCTTATTCTTGGCAGCCAATTGGCTACGTTGAAGATCTTGATCGCGTTGATGTCAATGATCTGAAAGATTTCTTCTTACGCTGGTACGGGCCAAACAATGCCGTTCTCACGATTGGTGGGGACATTGATAAAGATGAAACGTTGGAATGGATAAACCAATACTTTGGTTCGATCCCAATGGGGCCTAACGTTGAAAAAGCGCAAAAGCAGCCAGCTAAGTTAACGGACGATCGTTACTTGACTCTGGAGGATCGTATTCAGCAGCCTATGGTAATTATCGGTTGGCCTACTGAGTATCGCGGACATCAAGACCAAACCTCATTAGACTCTTTTGCTAATGTACTGGGAGGCGGAGCGAATAGCTTGTTGTATCAACGCCTTGTAAAGACGCAGAAAGCCGTTGATGCAGGTGCATTTCAAGATTGTGCTGAACTCGCGTGTACGTTCTATGTTTATGCGATGGGGGCTTCTGGAGGGGACAGCGATCTAACACCACTGTATCAAGAACTCATGGATTCATTGGATGAATTTGCTAGTAATGGCGTCGAGCAAGAGCGTTTAGATCAAATCACAGGAATGGCGGAAGCCAATGCTGTTTTTGCTCTTGAAAGTGTGAGAGGAAAAGTCACTCAGTTAGCATCGAATCAAACCTTCTACGGACAGCCTGACCGAATTGACGAAAGGTTGAAACAGATTCACGAGGTGTCCCCTGAATCGATACTGTCCGTTTATCAAAAGTACATTCAGGAACAGCCAAAGGTCACGTTGAGCGTGATACCGAAAGGGCAAGCTAACCTAGCGGTGCGTGAGGCAAACTTTAGCCCCGAACCGAGAACATTGCCTGAATATCAAAAAATATCAGACAATCAGTTAGAGCAACGTAAAGCAGTCGATGATTTTGATCGTTCGATCATGCCGCCTGTCGCTGGTGGTGTGAAAGCTCAGATGCCTAAGTTATACGAGCTTTATTTTGATAACGGTGCCGAACTACTGGGTACAACCACCAGTGAAGTGCCAACAGTACAGATAGAGATCTACTTACCTGCAGGCGAAAGACATGTGCCACGAGGTAAAGAGGGGCTAGCAAACCTGACGGCCGCTCTCATGGAAGAAGGAACACAGCTGCGCACTTTAGAGCACTTAAAAGCGGAGTTGGATAAACTCGGAAGTAATATCAGCGTAAGTGCAGGTTCGTATACCACCTCGATCAGCATTTCCTCTCTAGAGAAAAACTTAACACCGACGCTTGCTATCGCTGAAGAGATCCTCTTTGAGCCTAACTTTGGTCAATCTGATTTTGAGCGAGTGAAGAAGCAAATGATTGAAGGAGCGGTTTATCGTCATCAGACGCCAAGCTGGCTAGCTTCTCAAGCCACGAGACAAGTGATATTTGGTCGTTCAATCTTTTCTCGTTCACAAGATGGAACTCAGGCCTCGTTATCTGAATTAACCTTAGATGATGTAAACGCGTTTTATAATGAGCACTACACGCCGCATGGTGCGAAAATTGTTGTGGTTGGTGACATAGAGAAAAAAGAGATTAAGAAAGAGCTGACGTTCTTTTCTAGTTGGCAAGGAGAGGCATCGCCATTACTTCGCCCTCAGGTGGTGAAGCCACTGATAGAGCAAAAGATATACGTAGTGGATAAACCTAAAGCCCCTCAAAGTGTCGTACGATTTGTTAGGAAAGGGCGTTCTTTTGATGCGACGGGCGAATCTTATCTCACTCAGTTGGCCAATTTTAATCTAGCCGGTAATTTTAATAGCCGAATCAACCAAAATTTACGTGAAGATAAGGGCTATACCTATGGGGCAAATGGTTATCTCGCCGCCAACCGAGAGGTTGGTATTATCGTATTCAATGCACAAGTCCGAGCCGATTCAACGGTCGCATCTATTGAAGAGTTGCAAAAAGAGCTCAGCTTGATTAGCGAGGAAGGGATGACGGACGCTGAGTTAGAATTCTTGCGCTTGGCCGTTGGGCAACAAGATGCATTGAAATATGAAACCCCATCGCAGAAGGCTGCACTGCTTAGCAATATCTTAACTTACAGCTTAGATGAAGACTATCTACAGCAAAGGAATCAGATAGTTGAAACGGTGAACAAGTCAATGCTCGATAAACTAGCGGCGAAGTGGTTCAGCCCCGATGATTATCAAATAATCGTCGTCGGAGATGCAGAAAGCTTAATTCCGGAATTAGAAAAGTTAGATATTCCGATAGAAGAGCTTGAAATCATCCGTTAGAGTACACATTTATAAAGGGCGGTAAATACCGCCCAAATTCTAACAACCTATTGAACGCAGTGGCTCGGCAATAATTGGTCGCTAATGCGTTTAGTAAGAACATAAGTGATCTTCATTTTGACTGATTTTGCTGCAAGGCTAGAACGAATAGCCAAACAATCGGATGTGTTTAAGCAATATGGACGTGGCGTGGAGCGAGAAACATTGCGCTACCACAATGATGGCCACCTTGCGACAACGCCTCACCCAGAGAGCTTAGGCTCCGCGTATTCAAATGAAAGAATCACCACTGATTTCTCTGAATCCTTACTCGAGTTTATTACTCCAGTATCGAATGACGTATCGACACTGTTGTATCAGTTAGAAGATGTGCATCATTTTACTCAAACCAAGTTAGGTGATGAGAAAATGTGGCCACTCTCAATGCCTTGCTATGTCAGTGCGGAAGATGACATTAACCTGGCATATTACGGAACCTCAAATTCCGGCAAAATGAAAACACTTTACCGCGAAGGGCTTAAACACCGCTATGGTAGCCTGATGCAAATTATCTCTGGGGTTCATTTCAACTTTTCTTTTCCAGAAACCTTTTGGGATGCTCTGTATGGCGAGCAATCTAAACAAGAACGAGAAACGACGAAATCCGAAGGCTATTTTGGTCTGATTAGAAACTACTACCGTTTTGGTTGGTTGATCCCTTATTTCTTTGGTGCTTCTCCTGCTTTGTGTGGCTCTTTCTTGAAGGGAAGAGAGACAAAGCTGCCTTTTGAGAACATTAATCAAACGCTCTACCTGCCTCACGCGACATCATTGAGGTTAAGTGATTTAGGCTATACCAATAGCGCACAGAGCGTATTAAAAATAGGCTTCAATAGCCTTGAGCAGTACTTAGATGGTCTAAATAAAGCCATTCGCACGCCATCAGAAGAGTTCGCGAATATTGGTGTTAAAGTTGACGGAGCGTATCGACAACTGAATAGCAATGTACTGCAGATTGAAAATGAACTTTATGCGCCAATTCGACCTAAGCGTGTCGCAAACTCTGATGAGAAGCCTTCTGAAGCTTTAGCACGAGCGGGAGTTGAGTATATAGAGGTTCGCTCATTGGATGTGAATCCATTTAGCTCTGTAGGCATTACCGAGGAGCAAGTACGCTTCCTTGATCTGTTCCTGACCTGGGCAGCATTGAGTGACTCAGAACCAATGGATAACTGTGAGCTCGAATGTTGGCGTGACAATTGGAATAAAGTGATCGTTGAAGGGCGTAAAACGGGCTTAGAGTTACAAATAGGCTGTCTTGGCGAGCGTTTATCTCTTCAAGACTGGGCGAAACGTGTCTTTGATGATCTTATCTTGATTGCTCAGGCTATGGATGAGTCTCAAGGTGGCCGTGCGTATCAAGACGTTTGCAATAAACTGCTTAAGTGGGTTGATGATCCTGAACTCACGATTTCAGGTCAATTATTGTCTTTAACAAAAGAGCATGGTGGCCTTGGCCAACTAGGTTGTGAGTTAGGCAAGCGCTATCGTGAACAATACCGACAGCACGAATATAAAGTATACTCTCAGCAAGAGATGGAGTCTGAAGTCGTGCGCTCTCGACAAGCCCAGAAGGCTCAAGAAGAGAGCGATACGGAAAACTTCGATCAATACTTAGAAAACTACTTCTCTTATTTGAAATAGTCGTTAGTATTTCGCCTGTGAATAGAATGGCCTAAACAGACATGTAGCATCAGTGAGCTTCACTGATGCACAGTGCAGTAATAAAAAGAGGATTAAGCAATGCCGTTATTAGATAGTTTCACCGTTGACCACACGCGCATGAATGCGCCAGCTGTCCGTGTTGCAAAAACAATGCAGACACCGAAAGGCGACACAATTACGGTGTTTGACCTGCGTTTTACAGCACCAAACAAAGACATTCTTTCTGAAGAAGGGATTCATACCCTTGAGCACCTTTACGCTGGCTTTATGCGTAATCACCTAAATGGTGATTCAGTCGAGATCATTGATATCTCCCCAATGGGATGTCGCACTGGCTTTTACATGAGCCTGATTGGCACTCCGAGTGAAGATTCGGTGGCTGCTGCGTGGCTTGCTGCGATGGAAGACGTATTAAAGGTTGCTGATCAAAACAAAATCCCTGAGCTAAATGAATACCAATGTGGTACTGCTGCTATGCATTCATTGACTCAAGCTCAAGACATCGCGAAGAACATTATTTCTGCTGGCATCTCAGTCAATAAAAATGATGAGTTAGCACTTCCTGATGCGATGCTTAAAGAGTTGAAAGTCGACTAGTAGGTTTGCTCTTTATTGAAGAGATAGAACTCGTTGATTAAAATAAAAAACCTTGAGATTAGTTCTCAAGGTTTTTTTGTATTCATTGCTCAGAGTAAGGTGACTTTAACTGGAAGTCGCTACTTTCGATTTTGGGAAGACACGCACTAGCTTAATGCGGTTTTCTTCTAATTCGACGATTTCCATCGGGTGCTCTGCTACTCGAATGCTGATGTGGCTTTCTGGAATGTCTTCCAAGTGCTCTAAGATCAAACCGTTCAATGTGCGTGGCCCATTCGTTGGCAATGCCCATTGAAGCCCTTTGTTGATGTCTCTGATGTTCGTGCTGCCCTCAATCATAAAGCTGCCGTCTGGTTGAGGCGTTATTTCATCGGACAAGCTTGGTGCAATCGACGTCGTAAATTCTCCAACGATCTCTTCCAAGATATCTTCCAGTGTCACCAGACCATTAATGTCACCATATTCATCAACAATCAGACCGATTCGTTGTTTGTTTCTTTGGAATTTAAGAAGCTGAACATTGAGTGGCGTGCTCTCTGGAATAAAGTACACCTCATCGGCGGCTCGCAATAATGTCTCTTTATTGAATTCGTTTTTTTCGAGCATCAAGCGATACGCCTCTCGAAGACGAAGCATGCCAACGACTTCATCAATCTGATCTCGATAAAGGACGATACGGCCGTGAGGCGAGTGGGTGAGCTGTCGAACGATCGATTTCCAGTCATCGTTGATATCGATACCGGTAATCTCGTTTCGAGGAATCATGATGTCATTCACTGTCACATGCTCAAGATCCAAAATGGAAACTAACATGTCTTGGTGTCGCTGAGGAATAAGGTTGCCGGCTTCATTAACCACGGTTCTTAGTTCATCAGAGCTGAGATGATCTTCACTATTGTGTTCCGCTTTAACGCCAAGCAGGCGAATAAACCCATTCGTGATGAAATTTACTAAAATAACCAGTGGCGAGAGCACCTTCATCAGAATAATCAGTAGGATGCTGCTCGCGTAGGAGACGCGTTCTGGATAAAGCGAAGCGATCGTTTTAGGTGTGACTTCGGCAAAAACAAGGATAACTAAGGTGAGAATACCGGTAGCCAGAGCAACTCCGAGGTCTCCGTAGAGTCTCATGCCAATGATAGTCGCAATGGCAGAGGCTAGGATATTGACCAAGTTGTTGCCGATAAGGATCAGCCCTATCAAACGATCAGGGCGGCTTAGTAGCTTTTCAACGCGTTTTGCACCCTTATGCCCTGTGCCAGCTAAGTGTTTTAACCGATAGCGGTTTAGAGACATCATTCCCGTTTCTGAGCCTGAGAAGTACCCTGAGATAACAATCAAACAGCCTAGTAACGTGAACAAAAAAACAGTGGAGATGTCGTCCAATCTAAATTTTCCCTTTTTATGTATAGATTAATTTATGACCGATAATAGTGAGGATGTCAATGAGGTCTCAAATATTGACAATCTATTAAAAGGTAACAAGAAGAGTTACTTACCCCTGAGTAAACAACCAGAGCTAAGTGAGAATGATCTCTTTTACAAACCGACTTCCGAAGTAAGCCAAGGTGAGCAGAGTCGCGCCCGCAACGGCAAACCAGGTGACCTTACGACCACGCCAACCTTTTTGGTAATGTCCCCAAAGTAAGGTTGTGTATATGATCCAAGCGATGGATGACAAAATTCCTTTGTGTGCTTTTCCTTGCGCGAACATGTCTTGAACAAAGATTGTGCCTGTTGCCAAAGTACCGGTGAGTAGCAGGGTTCCGATTAAGATGATCTTAAATAACTGACGCTCAACCATCATCAACGGTGGCAAGTTAGGATTGATCACCAGAGATTTTTTAACCTTTAACTTGTGATCTAGCCAGGCCAATTGTAAAGCGTAAAGCGCGCCTATCGACAGTGTTGAATATGAGAATAAGGCGAGGGAGATATGCAATAGAAGCTTAGGTTGATGCTCTAAGTGGGTGATGAAAGCACTCGATATAAAAGTTGCTCCTATCAAGTTTATGGCCGAGAAGCTATAAACGACGGGCAGTAAAAACCACAAGCGAGTTTTCATCATGGCAAGGCTCATTACCAGAGAAATGATGAAACTGATAAGAGAAGCGACATTGAGGATGCTGAGGTTTTGTCCGCTTCCATCTAGGATTAGGTCGCTCAATAACCAGCCATGAAAAGCCAACGCAAGGGCTGCGCTTACAAAGACTGTTTTTGATCTTATTCCCGTTTGCTGAACCAGCCCAGGAATAATAGTTGCGATTGCAAGTGTGTATAAAATTGCAGAAGCAACAGCGATTACGTTATCCATTCATGCCACAAATTATTTAGTCAATTGAGGGAATTATACCCTGCATCAAGCGCTTGGGCTATCGTATATCTTGATCGAATTGCAATAGATGAGAGATCAATTCTTAAGAAGGCTATGACAACGGGTATGACTCCATCCGTGGCTAATGTATACTCACCTTAATTTGTCGCCTGATAGCGAAGAGTAAAAGAGATGTTTGACAATTTAACCGATCGATTATCCAAAACGCTGAAAAACATCAGCGGTAAAGGTCGTTTGACCGAAGATAATATTAAAGAGACGCTGCGTGAAGTTCGCATGGCGTTACTAGAAGCGGACGTTGCACTCCCTGTCGTTCGTGATTTCGTAAAACGCGTGAAAGAAGGCGCAGTCGGTGTAGAGGTTTCTAAATCTCTTACTCCTGGCCAAGAATTCATCAAGATTGTTCAAGCAGAGCTTGAAGCGGTCATGGGTGAGTCCAATGAAGCGCTAGATTTAGCCGCTCAACCGCCAGCCGTTATTCTTATGGCGGGTTTGCAAGGAGCGGGTAAAACAACCAGTGTTGGTAAATTATCCAAGCTCCTAAGTGAGAAAGACAAGAAGAAAGTTCTGGTCGTTTCTGCCGACGTTTATCGTCCCGCTGCGATCAAGCAACTGGAAACGCTTGCTGCTGATGTGGGTGTGGATTTCTTCCCATCCTCAGCGGATCAAAAACCGATTGATATTGCCAATGCTGCAATCGATCACGCCAAGAAAAAATTCTACGACGTTCTTCTTGTTGATACGGCAGGTCGCTTAGCTATCGACGAAGATATGATGGCTGAGATCAAAGAGCTTCATACCGCTATAAACCCAGTAGAGACTCTGTTTGTTGTTGATGCAATGACAGGTCAGGATGCGGCGAATACGGCGAAAGCCTTTGGCGACATGCTGCCGTTAACGGGTGTCATTCTGACCAAGGTTGATGGTGATGCCCGTGGTGGTGCAGCTTTGTCTGTTCGCCATATTACCGGCAAGCCAATTAAGTTCTTGGGGGTGGGTGAAAAAACGGACGCGCTTGAACCCTTCCACCCAGATCGTGTTGCATCACGTATTCTCGGCATGGGTGATGTTCTTTCTCTTATTGAAGATCTTCAGCGTAACGTTGATACCGAAAAAGCGGACAAGCTGGCAAAGAAATTCAAAGAGAAGAAAGGCTTTGATTTAGAAGATTTCCGCGAACAGCTGGGCCAGATGCAAAACATGGGCGGCATGATGGGAATGATGGATAAGCTTCCAGGCATGAATAACGTCCCAGATAACGTCAAAGATAAAGTTGATGACAAGATGTTTAAGCAGATGGAAGCGATCATCAACTCAATGACTATGAAGGAACGTAAGCGTCCTGAACTCATTAAAGGTTCACGCAAAAAACGTATAGCAGCGGGTTCTGGTACTCAGGTACAAGATGTCAACCGTTTGCTGAAACAGTTCACTCAGATGCAGAAGATGATGAAGAAAATGCAGAAAGGTGGGATGAAAGGCATGATGCGCAACATGCAAGGCATGATGGGCGGCGGTGGAATGGGCGGCATGGGTGGTATGGGCGGCGGTGGCTTTAACCCGTTTGGTCGATAATTCGCCAGTTCATATTTCATTCATTACGCCTACGCTAACTTTATTATCAAGCTGTTAGCTAAATCACAAATTAATCTGACAATTTGTGGTGGCGAAAAAGTAGCTAAATACCTTGCAAAGCCTCGGAATAAGAGTAAAATTCCGAGGCTTTATTTTGGCACGAGACCCCAAACTGTCACTTTTGTGTACGGTTATTGGGGTTAATTTTATTTTTGAGAAAGCAAAGAGGACGACATGGTAACCATTCGTTTGGCACGTCACGGCGCAAAAAAACGCCCATTCTATCAAATCGTAGTAGCGGACAGCCGCAATGCAGCAACTGGCCGTTTCATCGAGAAAGTAGGTTTCTTTAACCCTACTGCTACTGGTCAAGAAGAAGGTCTACGTCTAGACCTAGATCGCGTTAACCACTGGGTTGGTCAAGGCGCATCTGTATCTGACCGCGTAGCTAAGCTAGTTAAAGACGCTAAGAAAGCGGCTTAATTTTTACTGTTAATTGCAGAATTAACGAGTGAAGATATTAGCTTATGTCGATGAAAGGAAAAGAAACAATGAGTGAGCAAAACGAAAAAATTGTTATGGGCAAGTTTGGTGCTACCTATGGCATTCGCGGCTGGCTTAAAGTTTTTTCCTACACAGACAATGCTGAAAGCATATTCGATTACAGTCCTTGGTTTATTAAACAAAAGGGCGAGTGGGTTGAGTACAAAGTAGAAAGCTGGAAGCGCCATAACAAAGCTATGGTGGCTAAACTGGCCGGTTTGGAAGTTCGCGAAGAAGCGCACTTACTGACTAATTTCGAAATTGCTATTAACCCTGCATCATTACCTGAATTGTCAGAAGATGAGTTCTACTGGCGTGAATTGTTTGGGATGCAAGTAGTGACCGATAAAGGTTACGACTTGGGTAAGGTTTCTGATGTATTAGAAACTGGCTCTAACGATGTTCTCGTAGTGAAAGCAAATCTAAAAGATGCTTTCGGGCAAAAGGAACGATTAATCCCGTTTCTTGAAGAGCAAGTGATCAAGAAAGTTGATCGTGAAGCTCAACGGATCGAAGTTGACTGGGATCCTGGATTCTAACTTTAAAATCATAGAGCGAGAGAACACATGTGGGTTGGCGTAATTAGCCTATTTCCTGAAATGTTCCGTTCAGTTACTGATTTTGGAGTAACAGGTCAAGCGGTAAAGAAAGGTCTTTTATCTATTGAGACATGGAATCCTCGCGATTTCACTCATGATAAACATCGCACTGTTGATGATAGACCTTACGGTGGTGGTCCTGGCATGCTTATGATGGTTCAGCCTTTGCGCGATGCTATTCATACAGCAAAGCAAGCCTCACCGGGAAAGACGAAGGTTATTTACCTTTCACCTCAAGGTCGAAAACTCGACCAGAAAGGGGTTGAAGAGCTGGCAACAAACGAGAACTTGCTTCTTATTTGTGGTCGCTATGAAGGGGTAGATGAGCGCATTATTCAATCCGAAGTTGACGAAGAATGGTCAATTGGTGATTTTGTAATGACGGGTGGCGAATTGCCAGCCATGACGCTGATTGATTCAGTCTCTCGGTTTGTTCCGGGTGTACTTGGAGATTTCGCATCAGCAGAAGAAGATTCTTTTGCAAATGGTTTGTTAGATTGTCCCCACTATACGCGCCCTGAGGTGCTAGATGACACATCCGTACCTTCGGTATTGATGTCTGGTAACCATAAGGACATTCGTCGCTGGCGATTACAACAATCGTTAGGCCGTACTTGGCTTAGAAGACCAGAGCTTCTGGAAAACCTAGCTCTGACTGACGAACAGGAACAATTACTGGCTGAATTTATTCGAGAATATCGCTCCGATAAAAAGTAAGCAGTAACCTATTTTATTTAGTATCAGTTTATTCTAGGAATTTTAAAAATGAGTAACATCATCAAGGCTCTTGAAGAAGAGCAACTAAAATCAGACCTACCTAAATTTGCACCAGGTGACACTGTTGTAGTTAAAGTTAAGGTAAAAGAAGGTGATCGTGAGCGTCTACAAGCTTTTGAAGGCGTTGTAATCGCTATCCGTAACCGTGGTCTACACTCTGCTTTCACTGTACGTAAGATTTCAAACGGTGAAGGTGTTGAGCGTGCATTCCAAACACATTCTCCAATGGTTGATAGCATCGAAGTTAAACGCCGTGGTGCAGTACGTCGTGCCAAGTTGTACTACCTACGTGAGCGTTCTGGTAAGTCAGCTCGTATCCGCGAGAAACTTACTAAGAAGTAATGCTATAACTAGCGTTCTCATAAGAAAAGCGGGGTCTATTGGACCCCGCTTTTTTATGTCTTGGATTTAAGCTGGTTAGTATTCCCTATTACTGCGTCATCGGTACTCATTTACTATCGTAAACTCCGTTCCTCTTTCTTGTTTTAGGAAATTCTTCCGTCGCTTAAATCTCAATCCATTTTACTTTTGCGCGTGAAGTAAAATGGATAATAAAAAAGGCTGAGACCAATGGCTTCAACCTTTAAATTAATTCGATGTTCGCTTTTTTAATATGGGTCTTCTGACCAACCGTCACTGTCTGACATGTCTGGTGCACCAGCAATGGTATTTTCTTCATCTGCCCATTCACCAAAATCTATCATTTGGCACTGTTTGCTGCAAAAAGGGCGGTGAGGGCTCTGCTCTCCCCATTCAACACCTTCATTGCATTGGGGACATTTAACAATCGTGATTTTTTTTGACATGGTAACTGTCTCGTATTGATAGTGCCGATATTGTCGGTTCTTGAAAGCAGGAATGCAAACAGATATTGGCTTTAAAGCTTTAGGTGTTTATGGACGGAATAATGAGTTAGAGCTATTAACCATAGTACCTAACTGCAGACAGCGAGTGAAAATTGTATGTCCTGAGTGCATGCTTGGCCTGATTTAAAATCAATGAACTTAATGGCGAATCGGTTCTTGTGCCCAGAAATCATTGGATACACTCCGTATTGCAGTGGTATCTCTAAGCGTAGAATATTGGCATCTTCAGCATCACTTTGGAAA
The DNA here is from genome assembly GCF_002877365.1 of Vibrio sp. 10N.261.55.A7. Taxonomy (GTDB): domain Bacteria; phylum Pseudomonadota; class Gammaproteobacteria; order Enterobacterales; family Vibrionaceae; genus Vibrio. Next base: position 33,669 of record NZ_MCWZ01000299.1, on the reverse strand, counting down.
AAACCATTGCTGGCTTGTTGAGGCTGAAAATAACCCGTCTCCCTCGCTAGCTTAAGCCAGAGTGTTAAGGCATCAGACAGGGGGGTTAGTGTTTCTAGCCATTGATTAGTATCGTGCTCTTTTTGCGTAGTGGGCAGATGTAACCAATGGTGTAAAGCAGGAAGGTCAAAACAGCACGAGCCACCCGGCAGGTTAAAGCGTTGTCGAATGGTACTAATGAATCGGTCTTCTTTAAGGGACTGACCAAAACGCTCGGCAGTCATTAGTTTACCATGAACAAGATCGACCTCTTTGAGGACATCCAGAAGCATTGCTTGATCAACGCCATCGACGTTTAACCAACTTTTATACGTTAGGCGCTGCTTCTCAATATCTTTCGCTAGCTCACTTTTAAGCTGTATTTGCTCAAAGATTTCTAACAGATCAAAAAGAGAGCGGAAGAACAGAAGGTGTTGAAGATCATCAGAAAACTGTGATGACACATCAAGTTGGCGGAGTAGCGCTTCTACTCGCAAATAGATGCGTGTTTTTTCGTTGAGAGGATGTTCAAACTTATGGGTGGTCATGGATATCGCCTTAGAATGTCTCTTTGTTATTCTCACCGATTTTTACTACTAATAGCCAGATACTTTTGATGTAATTCTGTGATATAAGGCAAAAGTTCTCTGTTTTTCGTATCATTTTTAATCACATCATCAGCAAACTTCAGTCTCTCTTCTCGTGTTGATTGTGATGCTAAAATTGATTTGACCTGCTCTTCGGGCACGCCATCTCGTTCCATTGTTCTTTGGATTTGTGTCTGTTCATTAACATCAACGACTAAAATTCGATCCGTCATAATTTGTAGGTTATTTTCAACCAACAACGGAACGACAAGCAATACATAGGGCGAGCAAGTCGACTCGATGGCCGCTTTCATTTCTTGTCTAATAAGGGGATGAAGCAACTCATCTAACCATTGCTTTTCTAACGGATTAGAAAATATTTTCTCTCGTAACTTAGCGCGGTTCAAAGCGCCACTCTCATCGACAATACTCTGTCCGAAATGCTCTATGATGGCGTTGAGTCCAGTCGTGTTAGGGAGTACTACTTCACGAGCGATGACATCGGCATCAACAATATCGATATTAAAGTGTTGATGAAAAAGATCGGCAACGGTTGTTTTCCCACTCGCTATTCCACCAGTAATGCCTACTACATATGTCATGGTTACGTTTCCTAAATAGTAAATCGACTAGCAGAACAATTAGATACCCATAGCGGTGCTTAGATACCAAGACATAATTTGTTCTCCCCAAATGAGACTGATCCAACCTGCAATAGCGAGATAAGGGCCAAAAGGAAAAGCCTTGTCTATGCCTTTTTTCTGCAGCCTTAATTGTATAATTCCAAATACCAGTCCTACGAGGGAAGAGAGCAAAATAATCAAGGGGAGAGATTGCCAGCCTAACCAAGCACCTAGAGCCGACAACAGCTTAAAGTCGCCAAACCCCATTCCTTCTTTACCGGTGACGAGTTTGAATCCCCAATAAACGAACCATAGGCAAAGGTAGCCAGCAATGGCACCAATCACGGCATCTTGAAGAGATACTGCGCTTATTTGAAGTAGAGCTAACGTAATCCCCGACCAGATTAGCGGTAAGGTTAATTGATCTGGCAAAAGCATGGTGTCTAGATCAATGAAAGTTGCAGCGATGAGGACAAAAGTGAAAAAGATTAAAGCGATGGAAAAGTAGCTAGGCCCCATGAAGTAAGCCACGGCGCCACTTAATGCTGCGGTGAGCAGTTCCACAAGAGGATAACGAGCAGAGATAGGGGTTGCGCATTGATGACACTTGCCCTTCAGCATTAACCAGCTAATGACCGGGATATTGTCGATAAGGCGCAATTGTGTATCACACCTTGGGCATGTTGAACGTGGAATGCTTAGAGAATACGTCCCCTCAGGTGGGGTTATCTTATATTCAGGAAATGCCTCAGCGCACTCTTGTCGCCATTCTCTTTCCATAATGATAGGTAAGCGGTGAATAACGACATTTAAAAAACTGCCTACGATGAGCCCAAGAATAACCGCAAAGGTGGTGAATAGCCAAGGGTGTAACTCAAACACTTCCATATATTTACTCGAGCAATTAGGGTAACGGCAGCCAACAAAGGAGACTACCATATCAGAAGCACATACTATCCTAATACACTCATTAAGTTAAAGATTGGTAAATACATTGCGACGACTAACCCGCCAATAACAACGCCTAGAAACACAATGATCAGTGGCTCGAGAATTTTTCCTAGGTTATCGACGGTATTATCGACTTCAAACTCATAGATAGTCGCGACTTTATTAAGCATATCATCGAGGCTGCCTGATTCTTCACCTATCATGACCATCTGTAAAACCATCTCAGGGAAGGCATTGGTGTTTCTCATGGCAATGTACATAGGCATGCCTGCTGACGTATCTCTGTGTACGGAGTCAATTGCCGTTTGATAGTAGAGATTCCCAGAGGTTTTAGCCGTCGTTTTTAGGCTTGAGAGTATCGGTATCCCAGCACTAAAACTAGTTGCTAGGGTTCGACTGAACTTGGCTATTGCGGCTTTTGAAAAAACACCGCCAATGATCGGTATCTTTAGTCCGAGGCGACTGGTGGATAAACGAACCTTAAAAGATCGCTTCCTGATCAATCTCACGCCCACATAAGTGCCAATGAAGAAGAGTAAAATGGTTAGGCTGTATTCTTGAACCCAATGGGAAAGATAAAGAACTTGCTGAGTGAACCAGGGCAGATCAGCGCCAAACCCTTTGAACATACTTTCAAATTCAGGAATAACGACGGTGAGCATCAAGTAAGAGACGCTGAGTGCGACTAAAACGACCATCACTGGGTAGATGAGAGCCTTGACGACCTTTGCTCTTAATTGCTCGCTTTTCTCACGGTAAGTTGCTAGCCGTTCAAAGACTTCTGGAAGGTTTCCTGACTGCTCTCCTGTCGCTACTAAATCGACATACAATGAATCGAAATGAACACTGGCTGTGCGCAGTGCTTTGGAAATGGGGGTTCCGGCTTCAACGCCTTTACTCACTTGCGAGAGTATCGATTTCATTTCCGCTTTGCGATTGTTATCTGACACCAACTTGAGTGCTTGAACGATTGGAACACCCGTGGTCAGCATTGTGGCGAGTTGGCGAGTGAGGATTGTAATATCCTTTGCTTTGACTCGGTGAAATAAACGAGTGAGCAGTGAAACATTGCTCTTCTTGATTTTTTTGACCTGAATGTGCTGCTCTTTGAGCTTTTCTCTAACCTCGAGTTCGGTTAACGCTAAGAGTTGGCCTGATACACTCTTTCCAACGCTGTTGATGCCTTTCCAACGGAAATTTTTGAGTTGAATCGCTTTCATTTTTTTCATCAGTAAACATTCTTATCTGTGCAATCAAAAGTAGAGTACGCGCTGCAACTCGGCATAACTGGTGATCCCTTGTTTGAGTTTTTCAATACCAGAGTGCTGCAGGGTTTGCATGCCGCGACTTTCAGCCAGTTCTTCAATCTCGATCATAGAAGCCCCTTGAATAACTGCGCTCGCGAGTTCGGCATCAAATGGCATGACCTCATAGATGCCGGTACGCCCAGAGTAGCCAGCATTGCACTCGTTACAGCCATGTGGGTTGGCTTCAAAGATCGTGATTTCTTCACTAATCGCGTGTTTTTCAAATAGGGCTTTATCGTCGTGAGGGCGTTTGCAATGCGAGCAGAGTTTTCTAGCGAGACGCTGAGCAATGATCAAACTAAGAGAAGAGGCCAAATTAAAGGCTTCGATTCCCATATTGCTTAACCGAACAACGGTTTCTGCCGCAGAATTGGTGTGCAGTGTTGATAGCACTAAGTGCCCTGTTTGGGCGGCTTTAATCGCAATTTCAGCGGTGTCGAGATCGCGGATTTCACCAACCATGACGATATCAGGATCTTGACGTAAGAAAGATCGTAAAGCTTTGGCAAAACCAAATCCGATTTTGGGTTGAACTTGTACCTGGTTGATGCCTGATAAGTTGATTTCGACAGGATCTTCGGCAGTTGAAATATTGACTTCTGGCGTATTGAGGATGCTAAGCCCAGTATAGAGGGATACGGTTTTACCGCTTCCAGTTGGGCCTGTCATTAATATCATGCCTTGCGGCTTTTTAAGCGCATCAAGATAGAGTTTCTTTTGCGTGTCACTGTATCCCAGTTTATCGATATCAAGGTTTGCACTGCTGCTATCAAGTAACCTCAATACAATCTTCTCTCCCCACAACGTCGGAAGTGTTGAAACACGCATATCAATTGCGGTGACATCATTGAGCTTGAGTTTGATTCGCCCATCTTGAGGTAATCGACGCTCTGAAATATCAAGCTTGGCCAAAATCTTTAATCTTGCTGAGAGTCGACGACTGAGTTGGCTTGCTGGTGTTTGGGTTTCGACTAATATTCCATCGCACCTTAGCCGAATTCGATAGCTGTCGTCGTAGGGCTCAAAGTGGATATCTGAAGCTCCTTTACGTACTGCATCAAGTAATACTTGATTGATAAAGCGACTTACTGGCGCATCATCTTGGCTGAGGTTTTCTATGGATTGCAGTTCATCATCGGCGACGTCAACTAAGCTTGCTAATTCATCCTGGCTGATCTCTTTATTGGATGAACTCTGCATTGAGACAGCATGACCGTACAAGCGACGAATCGCGGCTTGTAGTTCTTTAAAATCGGCTAGAACAAGTTCGACCTGTAAACCGGATGCAAAGCGAAATTCGTCTTCGAGTTCACTGTTTGTCGGGTCTGAAACCGCTATTGATAGAACCAGTCCGTTATTCTGTACTGGCAATGCTTGAAAACGAGTGATCAACTCTCGCAGGCCAAGGTTATGACACAAAGTGGCGTAATCGTAGTGGGATAGTTCTGTTGGCGTTAAGCCAAAGATATGACTCAACTGCTGGGTTAGATCTTGGTGATCGAACAGCTCAAGATCGAGTAATGCTTCAGGTACAGACATACCGGAAGCATTAACATGTTCAATCACATTCTGTTCTTGCACCAAGCTGATTAAGTCAGCCTGGCGCAAGATAGCTGGGAGGTTTGTGAGCATGGTTTATTATGAACAACCTTTTAGATCAACAGTTGAGCTACTAAATGCGCACTCCCACCCCGAGTTTGTTCGTTCTAGTTCGATTGTTTCAGTAGCTAAAGCATTGTCAGAGAATGTGAATTTAATTTTGTCTTTTACATCGACTGATATGGTTCCAAGAGTATTCGATCCGCTAGAGATACCGAGCGCTGTTACTAAGTTAATTCCTGTAGATATCTCCCCAGCTTCTTGATAAATCAATTCTGCAGGAGTAATTAGAGACTTCATTGTTGCTAGTGCAGAAGCAGCTTCGCTTTTAGTTACATAGTCTTTGTATGCAGGGACAGCTATTGCGGACAAAACCCCAATGATCGCCACAACAATCATCAATTCAATTAACGTAAAGCCTTTTTGTTTCTTATTGATCGCTTTCATTATTTTCTCCATTTTGCGATATATAAGGGATGCGGCTAGGTTAAGTAGACTTGTTGAATATGGATAGGTGAGTAGGAGTTGGGCGCGAGTCAAATGGTTGTACTTAATACTGCATTACATTTGAGCTGCAAAATTATTCGACGAGTAGCATATTAAGAAGATAATTTTAAATGCGGTTAACCCTCGGATAGACGAACTACTAAAGGTTTATTTTCTGGATTGAGGATAAGTTGATAAGAAAGGTTGAGTTGATAAGAACGAGTGATTAAAAAGAAAAAGAGGCTTCCTATAAAGTCAGCCTCTTTTGGGTTCTATTTATTTACTGAGGTTCAGTAATTAAGCTTGAAATCTCATAGATAAATCCATTGCTTTCAGGTGCTTAGTCAGTGCACCAACCGAAATGTAATCGACGCCAGTTTCAGCAAACTCACGAATAGTTTCCAGAGTGACGTTGCCCGAGTTCTCTAAGGCAGCACGGCCAGCGTTAATTTTGACGGCTTCACGCATCATATCGGTAGTGAAGTTATCCAGCATGATGATATCGGCACCTGCTTCAATTGCTTGCTGAAGTTCTTCTAGGCTTTCGGTTTCGATCTCTACCGGCTTTCCAGGATTTAGTGCTTTAGCGGTGGAAACGGCTTTTTCAATGCCGCCACAGGCAATGATGTGGTTCTCTTTGATAAGGTAAGCATCGAATACACCAATACGATGGTTAAAACCGCCACCACAGGCAACGGCGTATTTTAGTGCGCTGCGTAAGCCTGGAATGGTCTTGCGAGTATCAAGTAAGCGACACTCAGTCCCATCAAGCTGTTTCGCGTAGGTAGCGGTCACACTTGCACAACCAGACAAGGTTTGAATGAAGTTCATCGCATTACGTTCGCCAGTCAACAGCGCACGAGATGGACCTGTCAGGGTGCATAGTGTTTGATTGGGCTTAACATGGTCACCGTCTTTTACGTGCCATTCAATGCTAACCGTTCCGCCAATCTGCTTAAACACTTCATCGGCCCAAGCTTGACCACAAAAAACACCGTGTTCACGCGTAATGATCGTTGCGACATTGTGTGCATCCGCAGGGATTAAACTCGCGGTAATATCAGCTTCGACATCAACTGAACCGCCAAGATCTTCTTTTAAGGTTTCAGCAACCGCACGCGTGATTTCTAGCGGCAATTGCGTTTTCAAATATTCAAGGCGTTCTTGGCTGTTATGTGTGTTTTTCATCGCAAATTTTATGGTTGGTGTGAGCGTAGGGGCATGATACGCGGAGTCGAAATGAAATTCAGCCATTAATCTCGCTTTTCAGACTGGAATGGATAAAATCAGAGCTTTGATGGATTAAAAAAAGGCAGAGAAAATGATTGTTCAGCAAGGTTGGTACAGCGATGCAAAGCACCTTCTATCTCCTCACCATGACAGCCGTGATGACGAGTCGGATATTTCTCTTTTGGTCATTCATAATATCAGTCTGCCACCCAGCCAATTTGGTGGGGACTACATTGAGCAGTTCTTCACGGGTCAACTGGATGCATCACAACATCCATTTTTTGACGTCATTAAAGAGATGAGGGTCTCTGCGCATTGCCTGATTGATCGAAAAGGGCAAGTCATACAATTTGTTCCCTTCAATAAGAGAGCGTGGCATGCGGGGTTATCGAGCTATGCTGGGCGCAGTAAATGCAATGAGTATTCGATAGGTATAGAGCTGGAAGGGGATGACTACACGGCCTACACCGAAGAGCAGTATCAGGCATTAAAGCGTGTCACTCGGGCGCTAATGAACGAATACCCCAAAATTACGTCAAGTCGAATTACGGGGCATCAATACATTGCCCCGCTGCGTAAAACTGATCCTGGATTGGTGTTTGATTGGCGAAAGCTACGCCGACTGTTGGAATCTGACTAACGTTACTGTGTATTAATCGAGAGCGGCTTGGTATTCAACAAGAACCTGTTCAACCCATGTTGCAATGCGTTCGTCGCTCAGCTCGTATTGAGAGTCTTCATCTAAGGCAAGGCCAACAAAATGAGAGCCGTCTGGGGTGAGGGCTTTAGACGCTTCAAAGTCATAGCCAGTATTTGGCCAATAGCCAATCAGGTTAGCGTCAACCTGCTTCAGTTCATCATGTAGAAGACCCATCGCATCGAGAAACCACTCGCCATAGCCTTCTTGATCGCCTAAGCCGAACAGTGCTACGTACTTGCCGCTTAGCGATACGCCAGCGATTTTTTGCCATATCTCACTCCAATCTTCTTGGATTTCACCAAAGTCCCAAGTGGAGATGCCGAGAATCAATAAGTCATAGTCACTCATCAATGAGAGTGGACTCTCTTTGACATTGTGAATATCTACAAGCTCCTCCCCAATAATAGCGCGTATTTTTTCCGCTGCCATTTCGGTGTAGCAGGTTGTAGAGCCGTAAAACAAACCAATCTTCATAATGTTCTAATTTTGATGAGCGATGACGGATTTTAACCATAAATATGCCAAGAATGTAGTTCGAATTTTATCAAATCGACAAATTGGTGGTATTAGTGCCTCCAGTCACATAACCTGTTCGAGTTAGAGTTAATGAGGTTTCCCGTGTCGAAAATAGCGCCGCCTGAACAGGGTGATACAGAGCATAAACAAGAAAAGGTTTCGCCAGAGCAAGCCATACTGGAGCAGTTCTTAGATACGATGTGGATGGAGCGTGGTTTATCGGAAAATACGCTGGCCTCGTATCGCAATGATCTTCAGAAACTGGTTTTATGGATGTCAGAGAACCATTATCGCTTAAATGCGATCAGCTTATCGGGCTTACAAGAATACCAAACGTGGTTGGTGGATAAAGAGTATAAACAGACATCCCGAGCAAGAATGTTGTCGGCCATTCGCCGTCTATTTCAATATCTGCATCGCGAAAAAATTCGAGCAGATGACCCAAGTGCGTTGTTGATCAGTCCTAAACTGCCTCAGCGATTGCCGAAAGATTTATCGGAAGATCAAGTAGAAGCCTTGTTGGATGCCCCTGATCCTAATGATCCGCTCGAGCTTCGTGATAAAGCGATGTTAGAACTGCTTTACGCGACAGGCTTGCGTGTTACAGAGTTAGTCAGTTTAACCATGGAGAACATCAGCCTTCGTCAAGGCGTGGTTCGAGTTACGGGTAAAGGTGGAAAAGAGCGTTTGGTTCCAATGGGGGAAAATGCCGTCGACTGGATTGAAACTTTCATGGAGCAAGGAAGGTCTAGTCTATTGGGAGAGAAAACCTCGGATGTGGTCTTCCCAAGTAAAAGAGCAAGGCAGATGACGCGTCAAACGTTCTGGCATAGGATAAAACATTATGCCGTCATTGCTGAGATTGACACGGAGCTTCTCTCTCCACACGTACTAAGACATGCGTTTGCCACTCACTTGCTCAATTACGGGGCCGATTTACGAGTTGTGCAAATGTTATTGGGGCACAGTGACTTATCAACGACACAGATTTATACTCACGTCGCCACTGAAAGACTTAAACAAATTCATAGTGAGCACCATCCAAGGGCTTAATTTAAAGGTGATTTTAATGAGCGTATTACGCCGACTGTCTATATTCCTACTGCCACTGTTTATTGTGGCGTGCAATGCTGAAGAGACCGAAAAGGTTGAAGAAACAGCAGCCATTCAAAGTGAATCTTCGGATGTGAATACGATGGATTCTTCAGGCTTAAGCGAAGCGTCTAAACAGCAACTGGAGGCAAACTTTGCCAAACTGAAGTTGACTGTTATTGATGTCCTGCCGACAGGGATCGAAGGGCTTTATGAAGTTCAAACCAGTGGTGGAATTTTGTATTCGTCAGTCGATGGTGAACTCTTCATGTCAGGTACTTTGTATCGTCATACCGAAGGCGGTGGCTACGAAGATGTCTTAGCTAAGCGTCAGGCGCCGATGAATGCAGAGCGCATTGCTTCAATGAGCGATGATGTGATCGAATATAAAGCGGATGACGAAAAGTACGTGGTGACGATCTTTACCGACATCACGTGTGGCTACTGTGTGCGCCTTCATAACCAAATGAATGATTACAATGAGCTGGGTATTACCGTTCGTTATATGGCTTACCCACGCAAAGGACCACAATCTGATGTGGGCGAGCAAATGGCTGCCATCTGGTGTTCCGCCGATCCACAAGATGCAATGCATCAAGCAAAAATCAATCGCAAGCTTCCTGAAGCCGGTGAGAATATCGCACAATGCTTAGAGACAGTCATGAAAGACTATACGCTTGGTCAATCTCTCGGTATCAGTGGTACACCATCCATTTTCTTACCAAGTGGCGAAATGATTGGTGGGTATTTACCACCGGAGCGACTGTTAGAGCAACTTGCAGTTCAGTAAACACTCGTTGTTACTATGGTGTGTTCCGCAACAAGTTAAATAATCTCAACTAAAACTAGGAGCAGGTGTAAGTGCACCTGCTAAGTATATATCTATGATAGAAATTCTTCGTCGTCCCGATGTTGATCTCTCCCTTCTTGATGAGCCAATTGATCCGCTGTTAAAGCGAGTGTACATCAATCGTGGTATTGAATCTGCCGCACAGCTAGATAAGGCATCTCGAGCATTGCACTCGTATCAAGAGTTAGATGGTATTCAACAAGCCGTTGAACTTCTATTTGATGCGGTAAGCAAGAACCAACGCATCATCATTGTCGGAGACTTTGATGCCGATGGGGCAACCAGTTCAGCACTGTCTGTTCTGGCGCTGAGAATGCTAGGCAGTAGCAATGTTGATTACCTTGTGCCGAATCGTTTTGAAGATGGTTATGGCTTAAGCCCTGAGGTTGTGGATCAAGCGATTGCTCTGGGCGCAGAAGTCATTATGACGGTCGACAACGGTGTCTCTTCTATTGATGGCGTTCGCTATGCGAAAGAGAAAGGCTTACAAGTCTTAGTCACGGATCACCACTTACCGGGAAATGAGCTTCCTATTGCGGATGCGATGGTCAACCCTAATCTAGAATCTTGTGACTTCCCCTCTAAATCGTTAGCCGGTGTCGGTGTTGCCTTTTATCTTATGATGGCGTTATGCGTGCACATGAGAAAAGTCGGGTGGTTTAGTGCCAATCACATGGCTGAACCCAAGCTAATGGAATTGATTGACTTGGTTGCTCTTGGCACGGTTGCCGATGTCGTTGCTTTGGATGAAAACAACCGCATCTTAGTGCATCAAGGATTGCAGCGGATCCGGGCTGGCAAAGCGAGACCGGGTATTCAAGCATTGATAGAAGTGGCCAAAAAGGATGCTCATCGATTGGTCGCCACTGACTTTGGTTTTGCACTTGGCCCTAGAATTAATGCGGCAGGGCGGCTAGACGACATGTCATTTGGTGTTGAACTCTTAATGAGCAATAACATCCATGCCGCACGACGCATGGCAAGTGAACTCGATGGCTTGAATCAGACACGTAAAGAGATTGAAGAAGGCATGAAGCAAGAAGCGATGGCTTTATGCGAACGACTTCAATTTGGTGATAATTCAGAGCTGCCACACGGCCTTGTTATGTTTCAACGAGACTGGCACCAAGGTGTGATTGGTATTTTGGCCTCTCGTATCAAAGAGAAGTTCCATCGCCCCGTCATTGCATTCGCAGATGGGGGCGAAGGTATGATCAAAGGATCGTGTCGCTCTATTCCCGGGCTTCACATGAGAGATGCACTCGATCGAATCGATACTCAAAATCCCGGACTCATTGCGAAGTTTGGCGGGCACGCTATGGCAGCAGGGCTAAGTATTAAAGAGTCTGACTTTGAGAAATTCTCTGCCTTGTTCGATCAGGTGGTGAGACAAGAGCTTGATGATAATGCACTCAAGGGGGTGATTTTATCGGATGGTGAGTTAACCCCTGAGCAATTTTCGATGCACACGGCCGAGTTACTTCGCGCTGGCGGCCCGTGGGGACAAGCCTTCCCTGAGCCAATTTTTGACGGCGAATTTAAGATACTTCATCAGAAGTTGGTCGGAGAGAAGCACTTAAAACTGATGTTAGAACCTCTTCATAAAGGTCACCCGACCAATATCATGGTGGATGGTATTGCTTTTAACGTTGACCTTCGACGCTGGCCTGATGCGTCGACCAAAAAAGCGCGAGTCGCTTTTAAACTTGATATCAATGAGTTCAGAGGCAATCAATCGCTTCAGCTTATGATTGAACACCTCGACACAATTTAACATTTCTATCTTATGTAGAGCCTTAACTCTAAGGCTCTATCTTCACTTTTTATCTACACTTATCGTGATTATTTCTTGATCTTAATCAATTTAATTTCGTTAAATCAATAGTTTAAATGATATTAAGGTCAGGTGGGTTTGTGTCCTCTTTGTAATTGGTATGACCAATTTTGTTTATTAACTATTTGTGAATAAATAAATTAAGTTATCGTTTTGTTAGATTCGGCACTGTTCCTTGATTTGAGTCAATATTTCACTGGACAGAGTTGATTTGGATATGTTAATTTTCTGCCCATCAAATAATTGGTATTACCAATTTACGCTGGAGTGGGAAGAGCAATCGATATGGCTTATCAAAGGATTCGTCAGCCTAAATTATCTGATGTTATTGAGCAGGAGCTCGAACAATTGATAGTGGAAGGCACCCTAGCACCCGGTCAGCAATTACCGCCAGAGCGCGAGTTAGCGAAGCAGTTCGACGTGTCACGTCCGTCGGTTAGAGAAGCTATTCAGCGCCTTGAAGCAAAAAAATTATTAACGCGTCGCCAAGGTGGCGGAACGTTCGTCAGTGAGAGCATTTGGAAGAGTTTTTCTGATCCTCTGCTAAATTTATTATCTAGCCATTCAGAAACTCAGCTAGACCTGCTTGAATCACGTCATGCAATGGAAGGCATTTCTGCCTACTTTGCGGCATTGCGTGGGACAGAAGAAGATTTTGCCCGCATCCAAGGATGCTTAGCCAACATCGGTGAAGAGCAAAAAGAAAAGAATATTGAAGCAGAAGCCAGTGCGGTCATGAAGTTCCTCGTGGCACTGACTGAAGCGGCTCACAATGTCGTATTGCTGCACATTGTTCGTAGCCTTGCTCCATTGCTAGAGCAAAACATTTTACAGAATTTAAAGTTGTTACATCGCCGCGAAGACGTGGTTGAAAAAGTAAGCAAACACAGAGCGAATATTGTGGATGCGATCGTTTCGGGTCAGCCTGAAAAGGCGCGTGAAATGTCACACTCACATTTAGCTTATATTGAAGAAACATTGTTGGATTTAACGCGTGAGGAATCTCGAAGAGAACGTTCTTTACGCCGAATTCAACAAGGCAAAGAGTCGTCTTAGTACGGCTCTTTGACTGTTTATCTAAAATCCAACCAATAGAAGGATAGATCGCCATGTCTGACATGAAGCATGACGTAGACGCACTGGAAACTCAAGATTGGCTAGAAGCACTTGAATCAGTTGTTCGTGAAGAAGGTGTAGAACGCGCTCAGTTTTTACTAGAGCAAGTTTTAGACAAAGCACGTTTAGATGGTGTAGATATGCCAACAGGCATCAACACAAACTACATCAACACAATCCCAGCAGCACAAGAGCCAGCCTATCCAGGTGACGTAACTCTTGAACGTCGTATTCGTTCAATCATTCGCTGGAACGCAATCATGATCGTATTGCGTGCTTCTAAGAAAGACCTGGACCTTGGTGGTCACATGGCTTCTTACCAGTCTGCAGCGTCGTTCTACGAAGTCTGTTTCAACCACTTCTTCCGCGCTCCAAATGAGACGGACGGTGGCGATTTGGTTTACTACCAAGGTCATATCTCTCCTGGTATCTATTCTCGTGCTTTCGTTGAAGGTCGTCTAACTGAAGAGCAGTTAGATAACTTCCGTCAAGAAGTGGATGGTAAAGGTGTTCCTTCTTACCCACACCCTAAACTGATGCCTGAATTCTGGCAGTTCCCTACAGTTTCTATGGGTCTAGGTCCTATTTCGGCTATCTATCAAGCGCGTTTCCTAAAGTATCTAGAAGGTCGTGGTCTGAAAGAGACTAACGCTCAACGCGTATACGCGTTCCTAGGTGACGGTGAGATGGATGAGCCTGAATCACGTGGTGCTATCTCTTTCGCCGCGCGTGAAAAGCTAGACAACCTATGTTTCCTAATCAACTGTAACCTACAGCGCCTAGACGGACCTGTAATGGGTAACGGTAGCATCATCCAAGAACTTGAAGGCCTATTTAAAGGTGCAGGTTGGAACGTTGTTAAAGTTATCTGGGGTAGCAACTGGGATTCTCTACTGGCTAAAGACACGACAGGTAAGCTTCTTCAATTAATGAACGAAACTATCGACGGTGACTACCAAACATTCAAATCTAAAGATGGCGCATACGTACGTGAGCACTTCTTTGGTAAGTACCCTGAAACAGCGGCTCTTGTTGCTGACATGACTGATGACGAAATCTTCGCGCTTAAGCGTGGTGGTCACGATTCTTCTAAACTGTTCGCTGCATTCAACAATGCAAAAGAAACCGGTGGCAAGCCAACCGTAATCCTAGCTAAGACTGTTAAAGGTTACGGCATGGGCGAAGCGGCAGAAGGTAAGAACATTGCGCACGGCGTTAAGAAGATGGACATGACTCACGTGCAATACCTACGTGATCGTCTAGGTCTTCAAGATCTTCTAACGAACGAGAAAATTACCGAGCTGCCTTACCTGACGCTTGAAGAAGGCTCTGCAGAATACGAATACCTTCACGCGCGTCGTAAAGCGCTACAAGGTTACACACCGAAACGTATTCCTAAGTTCACTCAAGAATTCAAAGTACCAGAGCTAGAAGAATTTGCTCCGCTACTTGGCGCTCAAAAGCGTGAAATCTCAACGACTATGGCGTATGTACGTACACTGAACATCCTGCTTAAAGACAAGAACATTGGTAAGAACATCGTTCCTATCATCTGTGATGAAGCACGTACATTCGGTATGGAAGGTCTGTTCCGTCAGGTTGGTATCTACAACCCACACGGTCAAGAATACACACCTGAAGATAAAGGCATCGTTTCTTACTACAAAGAAGCAACGTCTGGTCAAGTTCTTCAAGAAGGTATCAACGAATTAGGTTCTATGGCGTCATGGGTTGCAGCGGCAACTTCATACAGCACGAACGACCTACCGATGATCCCGTTCTACATCTACTACTCAATGTTCGGTTTCCAACGTATTGGTGACATGGCATGGCTAGCAGGCGACCAACAAGCTCGTGGCTTCCTACTAGGTGCGACAGCAGGTCGTACAACGCTGAACGGTGAAGGTCTGCAGCACGAAGATGGTCACTCGCACATTCAAGCGAACACGATCCCTAACTGTATCTCTTACGACCCAACGTTTGCTTACGAGCTAGCGGTCATCATGCAAGACGGTATTCGTCGCATGTACGGTCCTGAGCAAGAGAACGTTTACTACTACCTAACAGTAATGAACGAGAACTACGCAATGCCAGCAATGCCAGAAGGCGCTGAAGAAGGCATTCGTAAGGGTATTTACAAGCTTGAATCTCACGCAGGTAGCAAGGGCAAAGTTCAACTAATGAGCTCTGGTACTATCATGAACGAAGCGCGTAAAGCAGCTGAAATTCTAAGCGAAGAGTACGGCGTAGCCTCTGACGTATTCTCTGTAACGTCGTTCAACGAACTAACTCGTGACGGCCAAGCGGTAGAGCGTGACAACATGCTTCACCCAGAAGCGGAAGAGAAAGTACCGTACATCACAACTGTTCTTGGTAACGAACCTGCTATCGCAGTGACTGACTACATGAAGAACTACGCAGAGCAAGTACGTGCGTACATGCCAAGCGAGTCTTACAAAGTACTTGGTACCGATGGTTTCGGTCGTTCAGATAGCCGTGAAAACCTTCGTCGTCACTTCGAAGTGAATGCTGGCTACGTAGTGGTTGCAGCGCTAACTGAATTGGCTAAACGTGGTGATATTGAGAAGTCAGTGGTAGTTGAAGCCATTGCTAAATTCGGTATCGACACTGAAAAAACAAACCCACAATACGCTTAATACAGCGCTTTAATAGAAGGTAAATAAGCAATGGCAATCGAAATTAATGTACCTGACATCGGTGCGGATGAGGTTGAAGTTACTGAGATTCTTGTAAGCGTTGGCGACAAGGTTGAAGAAGAGCAGTCACTGATCACTGTTGAAGGTGACAAAGCTTCAATGGAAGTACCAGCGTCTCAAGCGGGTGTGGTTAAAGAAATTAAGATCTCCGAAGGCGACTCAGTCTCTACTGGCTCTCTTATCATGATCTTTGAAGAGGCAGGCTCCCCTGCGGAAGGTGCAGCAGCACCGGCTGAAGCGGCTCCTGCTGCAGCGGCGGCATCTGAACTTAAAGAAGTTCACGTACCTGATATCGGTGGCGACGAAGTTGAAGTCACTGAAATCATGGTTGCTATCGGCGATGCAGTAGAAGAAGAGCAATCTCTTCTTACTGTTGAAGGCGACAAGGCTTCAATGGAAGTCCCTGCACCATTCGCTGGTATCGTTAAAGAAATCAAGATCGCTTCTGGTGATTCAGTTTCTACTGGTTCTCTAGTCATGGTATTTGAAGTGGCCGGCACTCCGGTGGCTGGTTCAGCACCTGCAGCAGCTCCGGCTCCTGCGGCGGCAGCACCAGTTGCGGCGGCTCCAGCAGCATCTGCTGAGAAAGAAGTAAACGTTCCTGACATCGGCGGTGACGAAGTAGAAGTGACTGAAATCATGGTAGCGGTTGGCGATACAGTAGAAGAAGAGCAATCTCTCATCACTGTTGAAGGCGACAAAGCTTCAATGGAAGTACCTGCACCATTCGCTGGTACAGTGAAAGAGATTAAGATTGCCGCTGGCGACACAGTGTCAACTGGTTCTCTAATCATGACTTTCGTTGTGGCCGGCACTCCGGTGGAAGGCGCGGCGCCTGTAGCGGCTCCAGCACAAGCAGCAGCTCCTGTGGCGGCTCCGGCAGCAGCACCTGCTCCTGCGGCAAAAGCTGAAGCGCCAGCTGCGAACGACTTCCAAGAAAACGGTGAGTACGCGCACGCGTCTCCAGTGGTTCGTCGTCTAGCTCGTGAGTTCGGTGTAAACCTAGCGAAAGTTAAAGGTACTGGTCGTAAGAGCCGTGTACTTAAAGAAGACGTTCAGTCTTACGTTAAAGATGCACTTAAGCGTCTAGAGTCTGGTGCAGCAGCATCTGGCGAAGGCGGCGACGGCAGCGCTCTTGGTCTACTACCATGGCCAAAAGTGGATTTCAGAAAGTTCGGCGAAACTGAAGTTCAGAAGCTGTCTAAGATTAAGAAGATCTCTGGCGCTAACCTGCACCGTAACTGGGTAATGATCCCTCACGTTACGCAGTGGGATAATGCAGACATCACTGAGCTAGAAGCATTCCGTAAAGAACAGAACGCAATCGAAGCGAAGAAAGACACAGGCATGAAGATCACACCACTTGTGTTCATCATGAAAGCTGTTGCGAAAGCGCTAGAAGCATTCCCAGCGTTTAACTCTTCTCTTTCTGACGATGGCGAAAGCATCATTCTTAAGAAGTACGTAAACGTGGGTATCGCTGTTGATACACCAAACGGTCTGGTTGTTCCTGTCTTCAAAGATGTGAACAAGAAAGGCATTTACGAGCTATCTGAAGAGCTAATGGTTGTTTCTAAGAAAGCACGTTCTGGTAAGCTAACAGCGGCAGACATGCAAGGCGGTTGTTTCACAATCTCTAGCCTTGGTGGTATCGGCGGTACTGCATTTACGCCTATCGTTAATGCACCAGAAGTGGGTATCTTAGGTGTATCTAAGTCTGAAATGAAGCCAGTATGGAACGGTAAAGAGTTCGAACCGCGCCTACAATTACCACTGTCTCTATCATACGATCACCGTGTGATCGATGGTGCTGAAGGTGCACGCTTCATTACTTTCCTAAACAGCGCACTGTCTGACATTCGCCGTTTAGTTCTGTAAGGTTCGAAGATATAAGGTGGCTTTCGG
This sequence comes from Vibrio sp. 10N.261.55.A7, assembly GCF_002877365.1. Lineage (GTDB taxonomy): Bacteria > Pseudomonadota > Gammaproteobacteria > Enterobacterales > Vibrionaceae > Vibrio. Next base: position 16,138 of record NZ_MCWZ01000299.1, on the reverse strand, counting down.
GCCACCTTAATTGTTTTATATAACGCATGTTATTAGATAACAGTTTCAATCAATCTTAATAAACTGAGAGTGAATTGTTGTCTAGCTCACAGGCTAACTGAATGCTTCTTTCACACTGTTAACATCTCTGTAAAATGTTTCACGTTTGAAAGTCCATATATTTAGGAATACCTACTTAGCCTGTTAGGGATAATGACTACAAGAGGTCACAATGAGCAAAGAAATCAAAGCCCAAGTTGTTGTACTTGGTTCAGGTCCTGCTGGTTACTCAGCTGCATTCCGCTGTGCAGACTTAGGTCTAGAGACAGTACTCGTTGAACGTTACAGCACGCTTGGTGGTGTATGTTTGAACGTTGGTTGTATCCCATCAAAAGCACTTCTTCACGTATCAAAAGTGATTGAAGAAGCTAAAGCGATGGCTGATCACGGTGTCGTATTCGGCGAGCCACAAACTGACATCAGCAAGATCCGTATCTGGAAAGAGAAAGTTGTTGATCAACTGACTGGCGGTCTTGGCGGAATGGCTAAGATGCGTAACGTGACGGTTGTTAACGGTTTCGGTAAGTTTACTGGCCCTAACAGCATCCTTGTTGAAGGTGAAGGCGAAGCAACGACGGTTAACTTCGACAACGCAATCATTGCAGCGGGCTCTCGTCCAATCAAACTGCCTTTCATCCCACATGAAGACCCACGTATTTGGGATTCTACGGATGCACTAGAACTGAACGAAGTACCTGAAAAGCTGCTTATCATGGGCGGCGGTATCATCGGTCTAGAGATGGGTACGGTTTACCACTCTTTAGGTTCTAAAGTTGAAGTGGTTGAGATGTTCGATCAAGTTATCCCGGCGGCGGATAAAGACATCGTAAAAGTCTTCACAAAGCGCATCAAAGACAAGTTCAAGCTAATGCTTGAAACTAAAGTGACTGCGGTTGAAGCGAAAGAAGACGGTATCTACGTTTCAATGGAAGGCAAAAAAGCACCAGCTGAAGCTGAGCGTTACGATGCTGTTCTTGTTGCTATCGGTCGTGTTCCAAACGGTGCACTTATCGACGCTGAAAAAGCGGGTATCGAGGTTGATGAGCGCGGTTTCATCAATGTTGATAAGCAAATGCGGACGAACGTTTCTCACATTCATGCAATCGGTGATGTTGTTGGTCAACCAATGCTTGCTCACAAAGGTGTGCATGAAGGTCACGTAGCGGCTGAAGTTATTTCTGGTAAGAAGCACTACTTCGACCCTAAAGTGATTCCTTCAATCGCGTACACGGAACCTGAAGTTGCGTGGGTTGGTAAGACTGAGAAAGAAGCGAAAGCGGAAGGCATTAACTACGAAGTGTCGACTTTCCCTTGGGCTGCTTCTGGTCGTGCAATCGCTTCTGACTGTGCAGACGGTATGACGAAGATGATCTTCGATAAAGATACTCATCGCGTAATCGGTGGCGCTGTTGTGGGTACTAACGGTGGTGAGCTTCTTGGCGAAATCGGCCTAGCAATCGAAATGGGTTGTGATGCAGAAGATATAGCACTGACTATCCACGCTCACCCAACTCTGCATGAGTCTGTTGGTCTAGCAGCGGAAGTCTTCGAAGGTTCAATCACTGACCTTCCAAACAAAAAAGCAGTGAAAAAGAAGAAGTAATTCTCTTTGAAGGCTTTTAGAAGTTAATAAAAAACCGCTGATGATTCAGCGGTTTTTTTTGTATTGAGTGCACTAAAGTTTATTACTTGTCTTCATTGTAGATACAAAGCATATCCAAATAGCTGCTTGTTAGCTGTTCTAGTGCAATTTCACTTTGCAGACGGTTAGACTGAATGAACAGCGAGTAGCAAATACCGTGGAACAGGTTTGCTAGGTGGTCTGGTTCATGATCGCTGCATACTTCACCGCGATTGATCGCATTGATGAACATGTTCTTAACCAAGAGTTGATTCGTTCGGTTAGATGAAACAAATAGTGGCCAAACTTCATCGCGAGTAGAGGCACTCCATTCAAACCAAACCTTAAGCCAGTGACAGTCTTGTATCACTAGGTTGACCATGCCATTAGTCACGTTTCTTAGGTTCTGCTTGGCGTGAATGTCCAGATCAATGTTGTCGGTTAAGAAGTTGGAGAACTGACGGACGACATAATTTAGAACATCGTCTACTAAATCTTCTCTCGTTGGGAAGTAATTGAATACGGTGGCAACAGAAACTTGTGCAATTTCTGCTATATCGGCGTGCCCACCTCGTCCTATTCCTCTCTTTGCAAACACTTCTAATGCAATTTCCATTAGTTGCAATTTACGTTTCTGAGGAGAAAGGCGCGTGCGTGGTCTTTTTGCTATCGAGTCCATATGATTTTTTCCTTGCCTATTGACGTTTATTTTATGCTTTTAAGTCTTAGAGTCTTTGCTCTAATGAGTTTATTGTTATTTTGTGTAGCATAATGAGTGTAATGGTGCATATGAGGTTGGTCAATGATTTATGCTTACATAATAGTCAATAATGCGAATAGTGATTAGATTCAATGTGCTAAAGTTAATAGCAACTCTAATAAATGAGAAACCGTGAAACATTTAACTCATGAACTGAGGAGTGGTACTATAGCGGCAAATTTAGGCGCTCAACGTCACTTAATCGGCGTGAGATGCGATGAACACTGATAAATTGAGAATGGTATGAAACATACAGTAGAACCAATGATTTCTGAGCAGGAAGTTCAGGAGCGAGTAACAGAGCTAGGCAAGCAAATTACACAGCATTACCAAGGCAGTGAAGATCTGGTCATGGTGGGTCTACTGCGTGGATCATTTGTGTTTATGGCGGATTTGGCTCGTGCAATCGATATCACGCACCAAGTTGATTTCATGACGGCGTCTAGCTATGGCAACACAATGGAAAGTAACCGCGATGTTCGTATCCTTAAAGATCTTGATGATGATATTAAAGGCAAGGATGTTCTTTTGGTTGAAGACATTATCGATACGGGCAATACGTTAAATAAAGTTATCGAGATTCTGTCACTGCGCGAGCCGAAGTCGATTGAGGTTTGTACACTGCTAGATAAACCATCTCGTCGCGAGATAGAAGTTGATGCAAAGTGGATTGGTTTTGCTATCCCTGATGAGTTCGTGGTGGGTGTTGGTATCGATTACGCGCAAAAATATCGCCACTTACCATTCATCGGTAAGGTAGTTCCTCAGGAATAACGTGCGAATAGATAGAAAAAACGCTCACTAATTAGTGAGCGTTTTTTTAGCAAGTGGTTTTATTCTCGTTATTCAGGATCTTAGCCATTGCGGCTTGGTACGAAACTTCGAGTGTCTCCCTACTAGAGCATCTAACACCTAGGTCCAGAAGTTTACCATCCCCAATGCCATACACGACACCATGGATTTCAACGTGTTGTCCTCGTTCCCACGCGCCTTGAAGAACGGTTGAATTACCTAGGTTGTAAACCTGTTCTGCTACGTTAATTTCGCAGAGTTTGTCTGCCCATAGCTCACGAGGCATCTCTCCAAGCCAGTTGCGGTGCTTAAGGTAGAGATCGCGAATATGAAGTAACCAGTTATTGATCAGCCCTAGCTGAGTATTATCAATGGCCGCGTTAACGCCACCACAGCCATAGTGACCACAGACGATGATGTGGTTTACTTTTAGGACGTCTACAGCATACTGAACAACTGATAAACAGTTTAAGTCCGTGTGTATGACTTGGTTTGCAACATTGCGATGCACGAACAGTTCGCCGGAATATAAGCCTGTTAAACGCTCTGCTGGCACGCGGCTATCTGAGCACCCTATCCAAAGAAAACCGGGGTTTTGCCCTTCTTCCAGTTTAGTGAAATACTCAGGCCTATCTGAAGTGATGGAATCAGACCATTTTGAGTTATTCTCAAATAGCTGCTTAATCTCTGGCATCGTTTTGTCCCTCAATCTAACTCGTCACACTATACACAAAGTCATAAACGCGATCTTGTTAAAAGTGCCTTAGCGAGTACTCATCTGACGAGCTTTATGCAGAGAATCACGGGCTTAGAAAATTATTTTGAAACTTGTTAACTAAAATTAACGTAATTAAAGGTGAAAAATAACATTCACATTTGCTACAGTGATGTGATTTGTTTTTTTATCAGCAGGGAGCTGAAGTTTGTTTGGTCAACGTTTTGAAGATGTCCGTTTGAAAGGCGACATATTTGGCGGTGTTACTACTGCGATTATTTCTTTACCGCTAGCGCTCGCTTTTGGTGTGGCTTCTGGAGCTGGGGCTGAAGCTGGATTATGGGGCGCCATCTTTGTCGGGTTCTTCGCTGCCTTATTTGGCGGTTCAACCAGCCTGATTTCTGAGCCGACTGGTCCTATGACCGTGATCATGACCGCTGTGTTAACCAGCATGATGGCGAAATACCCAGAAACCGGGATGGCGATGACATTTACCGTTGTCATGATGGCGGGCGCCTTTCAGATCCTACTCGGTACATTAAAGCTGGGTAAGTACATTACATTGATGCCCTATAGCGTTATTTCAGGCTTTATGTCTGGGATTGGTGTCATACTTATTATCTTGCAGTTATCCCCCTTGTTGGGGCATGCAGCGCCATCTGGTGGGGTGATTGGCACCTTAAACGCACTGCCAGAATTGGTTGAAAACCTAAAGTTCAGTGAACTCTTCCTCGGTTTGCTAACACTGGCGATTCTCTTCTTTTTCCCGAAGCGATATCGTAAGTATGTACCGGCTCAGCTCGTTGCGCTTGTCGCGGTTACTCTCATCTCTGTCATTCTATTTAGTATGGAAGATATACGTCGAATCGGCGTCATTCCAGCAGGATTACCATCCTTTGTGATTCCTCACATTAATGCTGAGATGTTTGTTGAGATGGTGATTGATGCATTAGTGCTTGGCACATTAGGTTGTATCGATACTTTGTTGACCGCTGTCATTGGCGACTCTTTGACGCGAAAAGAGCACGACTCCGATAAAGAGTTAAGAGGGCAAGGGCTAGCCAATATGATCTCTGGTCTATTTGGTGCGCTACCTGGTGCTGGTGCAACCATGGGAACAGTGACGAACATTCAAGTGGGGGCTCGCTCACCGGTTTCAGGCATGATTCGCGCAGTGGTCCTGATGCTTGTTGTATTGGTCGCTGGTGGATTAACCGAACCGATACCTATGGCTGTATTGGCGGGTATCGCTGTTTATGTAGGTTTCAATATTCTTGATTGGAGTTTCATTCAGCGCGCACACAAAGTCAGTTTTGCTGGCATGAGCGTCATGTATGGTGTGATGCTTTTGACGGTGTTTGTCGATCTGATTGTCGCTGTGGGTTTAGGCGTTTTCATCTCGAATATCATTATCATAGAGCGATTAAGTCGAGAACAGGCAAGGCAGGTAAAGGCGATCAGTGATGCGGATGAAAACGATGTTCCTCTGACTGACAGTGAACGAGGCCTGCTCGACAGAGCCAATGGTAAGGTTCTATTTTTCTACCTGTCAGGGCCAATGATCTTTAGTGTATCAAAGGCAATCTCACGACAACACAGCAGTATTTCTGACTATGAAGTGATGATCTTGGATCTTACCGATGTGCCGATGATTGATGTGACGGTTGGCCTTGCGTTAGAGAATGCAATCAAAGACGCGAAAGATGCTCAGTGCCAGGTGTTGTTGCTATGTCCAAACGAAAAGACACGCAATCAATTGGAAAAATTCCATGTCCTAGAGCTTGTATCTGAAGATAACACTTACTCCTTTAGATATGAGGCACTTAAGGCATCACTTAAGATTGTAGACTCTGACGAGCATCAACAGAACCCAGTTTGATGACCTGTTGAGTTATGTAAGTAGATCATCACATTTGTATTGAAATTAAAGGCGCAGTAAGTCAATTACTGCGCCTTTATTATTTGTCTCTGTCTAAACTCACCTTTAATTAGTTATATTTCACTGTTGGGTTGAAAAACAACCTCTTCGGCGTCATCTGTTAGCCATAAATAGAAAAAGAGCATGGTCATATTATGTACGCATTAGAAATAGAGCAGCTGCGAAAAACTTATGCTGGTGGTTTTGAAGCACTCAAAGGTATCAGCCTTAATGTTGAAAAAGGGGATTTTTACGCCTTACTAGGGCCAAATGGAGCTGGTAAATCAACGACAATCGGCGTGGTTTCTTCACTCGTCAATAAATCTTCTGGAAAGGTAAAAGTCTTTGGTTTTGATATTGATAGTGACCTAGAGCTAGCAAAGCAAAATCTTGGCTTAGTGCCGCAAGAGTTCAATTTTAACCCGTTTGAAACGGTAGAGCAGATTGTTTTGCAGCAAGCTGGGTATTATGGCGTATCTCGATCGCTTGCTAAAGAGAGAGCTCAGAAATACCTTTCCCAGCTCGACTTATGGGAAAAACGCAGTGAACGTGCTCGAAATCTATCAGGAGGCATGAAACGTCGCTTGATGATTGCGCGTGCCCTTATGCATGAGCCTCAATTATTAATATTGGATGAGCCGACGGCTGGCGTTGATATAGAGCTGCGTCGTTCGATGTGGGATTTCCTAAAAAGGATCAATAAAGAGCAGGGGATTACGATTATATTGACGACCCACTATTTAGAAGAAGCCGAGATGCTTTGCCGAAACATAGGGATCATTAATCGTGGTGAGTTGATTGAAAATACGTCCATGAAGACGTTACTCAATCAACTCCATGTTGAGACATTTATTCTAGACCTAGAAGGCGTTGAGTCCCTCGCTGATCTGGATGGTGTGAACTCTCAGCAGCTTATTAACGGATCACTTGAGATTGAGGTTGAGAAATCGCTGGGGCTGAATCACGTGTTTAGTCAGTTATCTGATAGAGGGATTAAAGTGCTGTCCATGAGAAACAAGGCAAATCGACTCGAAGAATTATTTGTCAGCATTGTCAGAGATCAAGCGGAGGAGCAGTAACCATGTATCAAATTTATTGGACGGCTTTTTGCAGCTTAGTCACGAAAGAAATCAATCGCTTTACTCGTATTTGGGTTCAAACTCTGGTTCCACCAGCGATCACAATGACACTTTATTTCATTATATTTGGCAGCTTGATTGGGTCTCGAATCGGTCAAATGAATGGCTTTAGCTACATGGAATACATCGTGCCGGGTCTTATCATGATGTCGGTGATCACCAATTCGTACTCGAATGTAGCGTCTTCTTTCTTTAGCGCGAAGTTCCAGAAAAACATTGAAGAGCTGTTGGTGGCGCCAGTGCCTAACTACGTCATCATTGCTGGCTTTGTGATGGGCGGTGTGACTCGTGGTCTACTGGTCGGCATTATCGTAACCTTTGTTTCACTGTTTTTCGTTGATCTTCAGGTTGAGCATTGGGGGATCATTGCGTTAACGGTATTTCTAACCTCTGTGGTCTTCTCGCTTGGTGGGCTTATTAATGCCGTCTTTGCCAAAACGTTTGATGACATCTCGATCATTCCAACCTTTATTTTAACGCCGTTAACCTATTTAGGCGGGGTATTTTACTCGATTAGCTTGTTGCCTGAATTTTGGCAGGGTGTGTCGAAGATCAACCCAATTGTCTACATGGTGAATGCATTTAGGTACGGTTTCTTGGGCGTTTCTGATGTCGATATCACGACGTCATTCTCCGTGCTTATCGCTTTTGTGATTGTTCTTTATGCAGTGGCACACTATCTGGTCACTCGTGGAATTGGCTTACGTAGCTAATGGCTAGCACAGAGTTGGATGCTTAAACGAAAAAAGGTCGACGTGATGTCGACCTTTTTGGTTGTATTGAGCATTTTACTCAGATTCAGAAGATTGTGTCTCTGCGCTTTCTTCTTTGCTCTCAGAAACCAATTCTACGACTTGATTGTCAATGAGCCTTGCTTGGCCTAAGAAAGCCGACATCAGAATGACCACTTGTGTACTTTCTGGGGTTACCGATTGCAGGTTTTTGGCATCGCGGATAAAGATCTCATCCGGTTGCAGCCCAGCAGCGCGTAGTTGGTCACTGGCATCTTCAATGAGGGAGTCGTAGTCACTACGTCCACCTCGTATCGCACTGCTTACCCATCGCATTGTACGCGCAACAACGGGCGCACGTTGACGTTCATCAATGGTCAGTAAGCCATTGCGAGAGCTCATTGCTACGCCATCCATTTCACGCACAGTGGGCACGCCGATGATTTGGATGTCTAAAGCGAGATCCGTCGTCATTTGACGAATCACAGCGAGTTGTTGAAAGTCTTTTTCACCAAAGCATGCAAAGTCTGGCTGAACAATGTTGAATAGCTTAGTGACTATCGTGGCAACACCTCGAAAGTGACCAGGGCGAGAAGCGCCTTCTAACATCGACGATAAAACAGGTACTTCAACAAAGCACTGCTTATCTAATCCTTGCGGGTAGATCACCTCAGGTGTTGGCGTGAATACTAACTCAACACCTTCTGCGCTCAGCTTTGCTAGGTCATCATCTAAGGTACGTGGGTAATTTGTGAGATCGTCGGCACGTTCAAACTGCATTGGGTTAACGAAAATACTCACAACTACAACGTCTGCATGCTCACGAGCTTTTTTTACTAACGTAATATGCCCTTCGTGTAGATTGCCCATCGTCGGAACTAAGGCGATGCTGCGGCCGTCGCGTTTGTACTGCTTGATCTGCTCTCGAACTAACGCTATTTCAGCTAAAGTTTGCATGTGTTAACTCCCTAAGCGATGGTGTGAGCGTCATCAGGGAAAGCACCGCTTTCCACTTCACTGATGTATTTCGCTACGGCAGAGCGCATGTCACCCGTTTCAGCAAGGAAGTTTTTAGAGAACCTTGGCATGTAGTTCGCCGAGATACCGAACATATCGTGCATAACCAGAATTTGACCATCGGTGACATTACCAGCACCGATCCCGATAACCGGTACGTCTAAAACTTCAGTAATGCGCTTTGCCAACTCTGCAGGTACACATTCAAGTAACACAATTTGAGCCCCAGCTTCTTGCAATGCTAGTGCATCTTTCACCATGCGATCAGCGTTTTCTTGATCACGGCCTTGAACTTTATAGCCGCCGAAGATGTTCACTGATTGAGGCGTTAGGCCTAAATGAGCACAGACAGGAACCGCGCGCTCGGTCAATATTTTTACCGTATCAACTAACCAGTCGCCGCCTTCAAGCTTGACCATGTTCGCCCCAGACTGCATCAGTTTCGCAGCGCTTTCACACGCTTGCTCTGGTGTGGCGTAACTCATAAATGGCATATCAGCCATTAATAAACAATTTGGGCTGCCAGCACGCACGCAGCGCGTGTGGTAAGCAACATCATCAACAGTGACAGGCAGCGTATCGCTTTTGCCTTGTAAAACCATACCCAAAGAGTCACCGACCAATAATACCGGCATTTCTTGGCTTTCAAAAAGCTGAGCAAAGCTGGCATCGTAAGCGGTAGAGGTCGCGAATTTACGTCCTTCTTGTTTGCATTTGATTAGGTCGTTGATTGTAACTTTTTTCATTGTTTTTCCTTACAAGGCGTTGGCTATGATTGCCAAGTGCTGAGTCCATTCCTATCTACTTGATGTAGTAGTTGTTGAAGCTCAGTCCCATCAGGGAGTGTTAAATTTGGTGCGATTTCGGCAAGCGGGTAGAGTACAAACTCACGCTCTTTCATTCCGTAATGTGGAACGATAAGACGCTCGGAATCGATCACTTCATTGCCATAAAGAATGATGTCTAAATCGAGGGTTCGTGGCCCCCAACGTTCATCTTTACGGACTCGCCCTTGTTCTAATTCAATTGCTTGAGTGCAATCGAGAAGTTCAATTGGCGTTAATTGGGTTTCAATAGCTGCGACAGCGTTAATGTAATCAGGCTGATCTTGTGGCCCCATTGGGCTGCTGCTATAGAGTTGCGAGGTCGAAAGAAAAGTCGACTTGGGTAAATGCTTTAGCGCTTCAATTGCGCCATTTGCTTGTCCAACAGGATCGGCAAGGTTACTGCCGATCGCTATATACACAACAGCCATTATTCTGGTTTGCTCTTTTTCTTGCGATTGTTTCTACGACGGCGATACGGTGTTTTTGAGCCAGAATCATCAAGGTCTGTCGTCATCGCTTGGCGCATATTACGCCCTGCATTTTGGAATGTGTTCCACCAATCGGCCAGCTGTTTAGTTTCACCGCCTTCAACTTCACCACGCATTTCCAGGAAGTCAAAGCCCGCGCGGAACTTGTTCAGCTCCATTAATCTAAAGGCTCGTTTACCATTTCGACGTGGCAGTCGCAATTGAAGCTGCCAGATTTCACGAATGGTAGCGGTATGACGACGTGGTATGGCGATGGTTTTAACCTGTGCATCGAGCACAATGTTACTCGCTTCCATGATCGCATCGTAGTGACCCATTTTACGTTCACTCATTAACTGCTCAGCGACGCTATTTAATGGGTACCAAAGCATGGCGGCAAACATAAAAGCAGGGTTGATTCGTTTGCCCTCTTCTAAACGAAGGTCAGTCGAGTCAAAGACTAGGTCCAGCATTTGCTCTGTTTGCGAGTCATAGTCTTCAGTGAAATGCTCAGCAATCGCTGGGAACATTTGCTGGAAGAGGTTGTACTCACGCATTAAGTGGTAGGTTTCTAAACCATAACCAGATTGAAGCAACTTCAGTGATTCTTCATACAAGCGCGCAGACGGAATGCCTTGCAATAATGTCGCGAGCTCTTCGATCGGTTCTGCCGTGTCTTCTTCAATGTCGAAATCGAGCTTTGCGGCAAAACGTATTGCACGCAGCATTCGAACCGGATCTTCACGGTAGCGAACCTCGGGATCACCAATCAATCGAATGAGTTTGTCTTCTAAGTCTTCAACACCGCCAGCGTAGTCGTGGATGCTGTAATCACTAATGTTGTAATACATGGCATTGATTGAAAAATCACGACGTTCAGCGTCTTCGTCGATAGTGCCATAAACATTATCGCGCAGCAGCATGCCTTCATCAGACTGCGCTGAGATATTTTTGCTGGGCTCTTGGTGGTGACCGCGGAACGTTGCCACTTCAATAATATCGCGCCCAAACATAATGTGCGCTAAACGGAAACGGCGACCGATAAGGCGACAGTTTCTGAACAAGTGCTTTATCTGCTCTGGCGTCGCATTAGTGGCGATATCAAAATCTTTTGGTCCTAAACCAAGCAGCAGGTCTCTTACGCCACCTCCAACGAGGTAAGCTTCAAAACCAGCGCCATTGAGTCGGTATAGCACCTTAAGAGCATTGTCACTGATCTGCTTGCGTGAAATATTGTGCTCTTCTCGAGTAAGAACATTGAGTGCAAGTTCTGGAAATTGGCTTGGTGTATATTCGTTATTATTCATGTGCTTCTGGCAAATTTGGCTTAAACCAAGGTTGCTTTAGTAAGTGATTATTTGCCTAGTAAGGCCTAATTTGGGGCTAATGATAGCTTAAGGAGCGCTATTTTAAAAATTTGCTGTGCTCGCCATCGAATTTGGCAGGTTTTTCAAAGACCAATTTTGGCAGCCCCAGCTTATAATTTCGTCTATTTTCGCATTGGCAATATGTGTATCGATTGTAAAACCAAGAAACGACATCGCCGCGAGTAGCGCTGCAACTGGCGCTTGATTATCAAGTGCGGGTGCATGGTTTTGCTTTGATAACTTATTCCCGTTTGCATCCAAAGCAAGAGGTAAATGAAGGTAACTGACCTCTGGCTGCTTCATTGCATGGTATAGGTTTATCTGTCGACCCGTTGGTTCAATCAGGTCTGCCCCTCTCACCACTTCCGTCACACCTTGGTCGATGTCGTCCAATACTACCGCAAGATTGTAAGCGTACAATCCATCTCGACGCTTAATAATAAAATCTTCATCTGCTAGAGATTTAGGAATATCAATACGGCCATACTTTAGATCGAAAAAGTGGTCAATCGGTTGAGGTACTGTAAAGCGTACCGAGCAGGGTTCATTCGACGTTATGGTTGTGTGGCGACATGTCCCTAGATAGAAGCCACCCGATTGCTTTATCTGCTTTCGAGTGCATTGACAGAAGTAGGCCTCTTTCGAACTCAACCACCGATCAATTTGATCTTGGTAGAAATCATGACGCTGGCTCTGGTAAATAACCTCACCATCCCAGTAAAGGTGGTAGGCCTCTAGGGTTTCGAGTATTAAATCAGACGCACCCGCCATTTCACGAGGAGGATCGAGGTCCTCTATTCTGACTAGCCATTGCCCCTGTTGCGATTTGGCTTGGAAATAGCTTCCAAGCGCTGCCACCAACGACCCAAAATGCAGTGGACCAGAAGGGGAGGGGGCAAAACGACCCACATAGCTCATAATATTCGCCTGATGCTAAAACCACAAAAAGGGAGCCAAAGCTCCCTTTATTAACCGCGTTAAGGGTTAACCTTGTTGCTGTTTCTCTTTCATCTCTGAAAGAGTTTTACAATCGATACATAGGTCAGCTGTTGGGCGAGCCTCTAAGCGACGAATACCAATTTCTACACCACAAGACTCACAAAAACCGAAATCATCTTCTTCGATTTTATTCAGTGTCTTTTCGATCTTCTTAATTAAGCGACGCTCACGGTCACGATTACGAAGTTCTAGGCTGAATTCTTCTTCTTGAGATGCACGGTCAACCGGATCTGGGAAGTTTGCCGCTTCGTCTTGCATATGGTGGACAGTACGATCAACTTCCACTCTTAGCTGATTACGCCAAGCGTCTAAAATTTTTGTAAAATGAGCTACCTGCTCAGGTGACATGTACTCTTCACCTGGCTTTGCTTGGTATGGCTCAACACCTGCAATGGCTAGGATGCCAATCGCTTTTTTCTTTGATTCTGGCATGCAGCATCTCCTACGAACACCTAGTCAACTGCTTGAGCAGTCTATTTTAAGGCGGCTATCTATAGCAAAAACAATCGAGCGAAGCAAATCTTGCAAAACAAACTTGTTATCATTGTGAAGATGACATCATTTTTCGCTAGTTATTGATAAATTCAACAGCTGAAATGAGTTTGATTTCAGATTCAGTAATTTGCGCCTTGTAGCACAGTACCTCTACGCCCTGTTCGATTGCTTGGTTTAGTAAATTTGAATAGTCGGCGTCTATATGGTGTGCAGCGGACACTTTTTCAATCCCTGTATGTAAAACAGTGAATAAAAGTACTGCTCTGCTTCCATTTTTTGCCATTTCCGTGAGCTCTCTCAAATGCTTTTGACCACGAGTCGTGACAGCATCGGGGAAGTAGCCCTGACCATCATTGTGTTCATCCAGTAGCGTGACGCTTTTTACCTCTATATAGCATTCTGGCTTAGTTTTGGAATTGAGCAAGATATCAATGCGACTATTTTCATGGCCGTATTTCACCTCAGTTTTCAATTCATCATAATTTGCCAGTTCACTAATGACACCGTTTTCGATGGCTTCGACCGCCAGCTGATTGGCTTTCACTGTGTTAATGCATATCCAATGTCCTCGCTGAGTCTGTGCTAGTTCCCAACTGTTTGGGTATTTTCGCTTAGGGTTGTCAGACGTGGAATACCAAACTGTATTGCCAGCATCAGCGCACCCTGTCATCGCGCCTGTATTGGCACAATGTATCGTGCGTTGGGATTGGTCAGGCAATGTGATATCAGCAAGGAAGCGTTTGTATCGCTTGATTAATTGCGCGGATTCAAGTGGTGGATTAAAATGCATTTCTACTGTTTTTATGTACAATGGTGTCCACATTACACCATAAGGCGTCTCCATTGTCTTCATCCAATCCGTTACCTATAGAAAGTGTGATGCCCGAACTTCTCGCTGGCGTTAAAACACACAATCAATTGATTCTAAAAGCCGCTCCCGGCGCAGGTAAATCCACATTCTTTCCCTTGCAATTGGTTCAATCGAAGATGTTTTCAGGCAAGATCATCATGCTTGAGCCTCGCCGTTTGGCAGCGAGAAACATTGCAGGCTACCTAGCGGCTCAATTGGGTGAAAAAGTGGGGGAGAGAGTTGGGTATCGAATTCGAGGTGAAACGCGTGTAGGTCGGAATACTCAGCTTGAGATCGTGACAGAAGGCATTATGACTAGGATGCTGCAATCGGACCCTGAGTTAACTGGTGTCGATTTGTTGATCTTCGATGAGTTTCATGAGCGCAGCATTCATGCGGATACGTCCTTGGCACTGAGTCTTGAAATTCAAGAAGCGCTGCGAGACGATCTCCACCTTGTTGTGATGTCGGCGACACTTGATCAACACGCCTTAACCACTCTTTTGCCTGACGCTAAATATGTCGAATCCCAAGGACGCAGCTACCCGGTAGAATACCGTTATCAAGAGTTAAAACCGAATGATTATCTCGTGCCGAGTGTTGTTAAACAGATCCATCACTTGATGGCTAATGAGGCAGGATCTCTACTGGTGTTTCTTCCCGGTGTTGGGGCGATCAAACAGGTTGAAGAAAAGCTGACTGAGCTGGCCTCTGATATTGAAGTGCACCCACTTTATGGTCAATTGACCTTTTCTCAGCAACAAAAAGCCATTGCGCCTTTACCAAGTAACCAGCGAAAAGTCGTACTGGCGACCAATATTGCTGAAACCTCCTTAACCATCGAAGGCATTCGCTTGGTTCTCGACACGGGATTAGAGCGAGTTGCCAAGTTCGACCTTAAAACCGGCATTACTAAATTAGAGCAAGTCAGAATCGCTCAATCTTCGGCAGAACAAAGAGCAGGGCGAGCGGGGCGACTAGAGCCAGGTATCTGTTTGCGACTTTATAGCGAAGAAAAATTAAAGCAGCAGCCCGTGGTTCCAAGTGCGGAGATACTGAATTCTGATCTGTGTTCTTTGGCTATGGAGTTGGCTCAGTGGGGCGCAGCAGAGGCAAGCGAGCTTAAGTGGCTGGATGTTCCACCACCTGTGGCACTCAAACAGGCAAAGCAATTACTGATCTCGCTAGGTCTAATGAATCAACGCGATCAGTTGACTTCTATCGGTAAACAGGCGCACCAATTTGGCTTAGACCCACGTATCGCAAGTATGCTCGCTCAATCCTTAACGGGGGATGATGCCCTGTTCCAAACGGCGGTTGCGGTCGCTGCTTTGGTTGAAGAGCCAGAGCGCAATACATTGGATCTGCAAGATAGTCTTTATCGTCTTAAGCAGGGCACTCATCAGAAATCCAAAGCCATTTTGCAACGAGCGGCTCAGTTAGCGGCTAAATGTGACAAGTCATTCAGCCTAAATTCGGTTCAAGAGCAGTATGTTGCGGTGGTGCTTTGTTTGGCCTTTCCGGATCGCATCGCTCAGTCCCGCTCTGCTAAAAATGGAAAATTTGTGTTGTCGAATGGCCATGGTGTCGAAGTTGAAGGATCTCATAGTCTCTCTGACAGTGATTATCTGGTTGCGATTGATTTGATGCGAGGGCAGCAAAATATAAGCCGAGTTTTCTTAGCGGCCAATCTAGATATTGAATTGCTTCTACAGCATTTTCCGACTCTCTTCGTCCAGAAAGAGACAGTCGAGTGGAATGAAAACAAAGGTCGATTGATTGCTGAAAACCAGTTGAAATTGGGTGCATTGGTCATCACGCGTAAAGAGCTCCCTAAGCTTGATAAACAAAAAATGACCGATGCCTTACTTAACTATGTAAATCAGAAAGGCCTATCCGTATTAAACTGGAGTCAATCGGCGACAGAACTGCTAACCAGAATTCGCTGCGCAGCAGAGTGGCTTCCTGATAAACCATGGCCATTGGTGGACGAAGAAAGTTTACTGAGTGAGCTCGACACATGGCTAGCGCCCTATATGGTCGGAGTGACCTCACTTAAAGGCCTAAAAAACATCGATCTAGTTCAGGCTCTGTCTGCTTATCTGAGTTGGCCATTGAATCAAGAGATCGATCAATGGCTACCAATCTCACATACCTTGCCGACAGGTATGAAAAAGAGAATTCGTTATGAAGTGGGGAGAGAGCCCATATTATCCGTGCGCATGCAGGAAATCTTTGGCGAAAAAGACTCCCCTTTAATTGCTCTTGGGAAAAAGAAAATCGTCTTGGAGTTGCTTTCTCCCGCACAGCGACCGCTTCAAGTGACACAAGACTTAGCGTCATTTTGGGCAGGATCGTATAAAGACGTTCAAAAAGAGATGAAGGGGCGATACCCCAAACA
>NZ_MCWZ01000298.1 GCF_002877365.1 Vibrio sp. 10N.261.55.A7 | reverse complement strand
ATAAATTATTGATAATTTATACGTATCATCCTATATATCTATAATTCTTAGTGAATTACACCAAGTTAACATCAGTTTTATATGTGTAGTATTTCATATTTATTTTCGTGGTAAAAAATCGATTTTAAACTGTATGTAATCTACTCCTGTTATAAGTGTGATATTAGTTTAGGATTGTTGGTTTTTTCATTGACATTACAATTATTGTGGTTTTTTGACGGTTGGTTATGTTTTCTGTTTTCCTGTTATAAATGACTAATTATTAATACCTAATGCGCTCTAGATTGTTACTTCTTTAGTGGTATATCGAGGTTTTTTTTTAACCACTTTGTGTTATAGCTACAATTAATATATCGCTTCAGTTTCTACAATTGTAAATTGTTATTGTCTGACAGGTTGGGACGCTATTTTTCGGGGTTTTGTTTAATCAATATCGCAAAACAATTCCCATCCACTTTGTTTATTAATTAAGAATAGAATATGGAAATCTTTGAAATGTTAGAAAGCAAAACATACTTCATAGTCAGAAAGTTTTCGCTTAACGCTTCTGTCCGTTTCGATTTTGGCGGGTTGTGGAAATGATGAAAGTGCTACCGATGCGATTGGTTCTGTAATCAGAAGGGGGAGGGTGCTCTTGGTGTTTCTGTTGTCTATTACACGGCTAACGTTATTGCGTGGTTAAAGCTATCGATGGGTATCTTCGAAAGGCGCAGTATTTATAGATCTTAATGGCGTTGTGGAGCAAATCAGACAAAGAGTTGACCCGTACGACATCCTTTCTAGTTTCCAATAGGCATACCTAGCCCTGTGACTTTCCCATTTTTATACTCGTTCAATCACTTATAAGAGATCAGAACTCAGTTATAGAGAAAGGTTCAATTCGATTTAAGCAACAACGTCTCACTGAACGGCCTTGAGTGTCGATTATCAATTCTGCTCTTAACGTTAAGTTTTAAAAGACTTAAGGTTGCCGTTTACAAGTTAGCCCTTTACGGCCCCAGTAATAAAAAGCACTCCACCGCGGTCATGAGGCCAAAAAATATCGCCGCCCCCTTCCAAAACAGAACTGGGTTTCTTTTTCGTAACGGTTGAACTTTAGACGCCTTCACTAGTTTGGCGTTCGGCTGATACAAATCCTGTATGAACTCGCTCAAAACCTTATAACGTAGCTTGGGCGCAGGGCTACAGGCTTTTTGAATACAAAGGTCAAGCCAGTTAGGTATATCTTGGCGGTGGTTGAGTATCGAGCGGTATTGCCAATCGTGGTTATGGGCTGATTGAATGGTTTGTCCTTTGATCGCCTTGTATGGGCGTTTACCCGTCAGCATTTCGTAGCCAATGACCGCCACTGAGAATAGATCACTCGAGATCGAGCTGTCACCGTTGGTAATGTATTCCGTTGCGGAGTAATTGATATCGCCAAGTGGTATCGATTCTTTGTTATTTCTATTGGTTTCTTCCAAGCTACTGACTTTAACTGAGCCAAAATCAATCAATTTGATAAGACCACCTTTGAGTACCATGATGTTCTCTGGCTTTAAGTCTCTGTGCACCATTTCAGCCCGCTGTAACACTCGTACCGCCTTGATTATCTCTTCAAGAATCGAACGTACCACATCCAATGAGGGGGTGGGGTTATCGTACATCCACTGCCGAAGCGTTGTGCCTTCAATGTACTCACAAAGCTGATAGCAAAATTTCGATTGAATGGGAGTGGGGTACACTTTCATTACTCGGTCATTTTTGAGTTGGCTACCGACCCAATATTCGTTTGAAAACTGTGAGAGCACATCGTGGTCATCCACATAATTGAGGGAAGGCGCTTTAAGGACAAAGGTTTGATGGCTGCTTTGATCGCTCACTTGGTAAACATGACTGCGTGGGCCAGCGTACAGCACTTTGTCGACGATAAAATTATCGATTTTATTGCCTGCCACCATGGACGGTGGAATGGCTTTCTTGAGCAGTTGCTTTTGATGCTCAAACAAGGATTGATGTGGCAGTTGCTGCACATCGATGATGAGACAACTGAGGTTGTCGTGGCTGCCATTTTCCAACGCTTGTTGGCAAAATTCATTACTGAGCATTTCGTGAGTTGTATCGTGCTTCGTTGCCAATTGGTTGAATTCAGACTGAGATAAGAAATCATGAACGCCATCTGTGGTCAGAATAAAACGGTCATTCACTTGTAAAGTGACGGTTTGGTAATCAACTTCCAGTTGGTTGTCGATCCCTAAAGCTCTTGTTAAATGAGAGCTTTTACCGAAGTTGGTACGTTGATGGTCACGCGTCAGTAGACGCAGTTTATTATCCCGCAATCGGTATATACGGCTGTCGCCAATGTGAAATATATGAGCAGTATTGGATTTGAAAATGACGGAACTCAGAGTGGTGACAAGCCCATTGTGATTTAAGCTTTGCTTTTGGCCTTGTGAGAATAGCCAGGAGTTAAGAGCAGAGACGATTTTGCTAGCAGAGTGCTTCACACTCCATGTGTCGGGGGTTGCGTAGTAATCGGTAATGAACTGCATAGTGGCGGTATGGCTGGCTTTTTGACCTTGTTCACTGCAACTCACACCATCGGCAATACAAGCAACAATGCCCTTATGCTCACGCTCGGAAGCAACGCTAGGGTTTTTCACGAGGAATGCGTCTTGATTTTCTTCTCTTCGCCCTGTCAGTGACGTTCCACCAAAAGCGACTGAAAGTGAAGCTTCTGTCTGAATATTATTTATACCCATTACGTGTCCAATAGTTATCGACTTTTCAAAGTGAAATGTTCAGAACAAAAGCCCTGTAGGAAAACAGAGCTTCTGAACGATATTGGCCACAAAGATTATTACGACAGAGTACTAAATGGTGTGCAAGCACTGAGCACTCAAATAATTTAGGCTAACCAATATCCCCGATTGAGTTGCTGAATTTAATGAGATACGTCAATCATTGTCACGCTCCCATCGTCATTCACCTCTGCAATTTGACCATTCGGCTCTTCCATTAAGATGAGCGTGGCGAAACCGAGTACCGCGGTGCCAGCAATCACATAGAAGAAGGTGCTGTAGTCAACAAAAGAGAGAACCGTTAGGTAAACGACAGCACCCACGTTACCGTATGCCCCCGTCATGCCTGCGATTTGCCCCGTCATTCTGCGTTTGATAAGAGGAACTGTCGCGAAAACGGCGCCTTCTCCTGCTTGAACAAAGAATGAACACGCCATCGCCGCCGCGACCGCTAACCATAGTGGCCAGTCACTGCCAACTTGCCCCATTAGGAAGTAACCGACGGCTAAGCCTGCCGTCAGAATCAGCAGCGTTGATTTGCGGCCAAATTTGTCGGATAACCAACCGCCACCTGGGCGAGACATCAGGTTCATAAACGCATAAGCAGAGGCAACCATCCCTGCCATGACAGGTGTTAGCTCGAATGTTTCTGAGAAGAAAAGCGGAAGCATAGAGACAACGGCTAACTCAGAACCAAAGGTGGCAAAGTACAAAATGTTGAGAACCGCCACTTGCTTAAACTTATACTGATGGACCTCAGGAACGGGTTCAGCAAAGATATTCTTGTTCACTTTCCATACTTGGCTGACTTCGTACACGTACAGAGCGAGCAAACCTAAGTAAACACAGGCAATCGTGAATTCAGACAACATGCCAATACCCGCTGGCGAGAGCTTCCAGCCCAGTAAGGCAAGCGCGGCATACATAGGGATCTTCATGATGAGCAAGAAAAAGAAATCGCCCTTGCTGGTCACTTCCATTGCAGTTAGGTGCTTGGGTTTAAAATACGTCGCCCCTTTTGGTGTGTCTTCAACGTTGAAATAGAAGATCACAGAGAACAAGAGACTCATGACACCTGTCACTGCGACGGCATAGCGCCAGCCGTCTTCACCACCGAAAACCAGTGCAAGCGTTGGCAATGTAAATGCGGCAGCGGCAGAACCAAAGTTACCCCAGCCACCATAGATGCCTTCTGCTGTTCCAAGTTGATCATGCGGGAACCACTCTGAGACTAATCGGATGCCGATAACAAAGCCGGCTCCAATGAAACCCAATAAGAATCGGGCGATAGCCGCTTGAAGAAAGGAATCTGCAAAAGCAAACATGAAACATGGAATTGAGCAAACCGCGAGTAGTGCAGAATAAACCAGTCGAGGGCCATATTTATCGGTGAGCATACCGATGACAACTCTTGCCGGTATGGTCAACGCGACGTTTAAAATGAGCAGTGTTTTAATTTCTTCAGTGGTTAACCCTAGGGTTTCTTTAACCATTGAAAGCAGAGGGGCAAAGTTAAACCACACCACGAAGGTGATGAAAAATGCCATCCAACTGAGATGCAGTACTTTCATTTTTCCTTTGAATGAAAATAATGAGAAGGCTGTACTATCCATAGTGACCAATCCTTGTAAATAATTGCTTTGAAATAGGAAGCCCTGAGCAATGAGCTTCTTGTTTTAATTGGTATTCGTTTCAATTCTGCTGCTGAAGCAGTAGAGGTTATGCCGCTATACCTTCAGGCAGCATGACCTGTATGGCATTATCACTTTGGCGTATTGGATACGTTGATAATTGAACGTTTGGCTCTTCAATGCAAATCCCTGTTTCTAAATTAAAATGCTGTTTGTACAAAGGCGAGGCCACACATGGTTGCTCATCAAGTGAGCCAATGATCCCTCGTGAGATGACATTGACGCCACTGAATGGGTCCAAGTTCGAGAGCGCATACAATTTGCGGCTTCGACCGCAGTAGAAGATGGCGACTTGCTGTTCTTCTACTTTGGCGCAGACACCCATGTTGGGGAGTAAATCGTCGGTTGAGCAAACGGTAATCCAGTTCTTCATGATGTTTTTCCTAATAAATGCTGACTTAAATTGGGTTCATTACACTTCAACAACGTCGATCTCTTCGCCGAAATCGTGCTTGGCAACGGGCGTCGGAAAGCGCTGTTCACGAATGGTGGTGAACGTTAGGTTTTGATCGGTTTGCTCGCTGTTGACGAAGTGCTTAAAGCGTTTCATTTTTTGCGGATTTTCGATGGTGGTTTTCCACTCACATTGATACTTGGCAATGTTGTTTTCGATCTCTCGCTCTAGCTCTTCGCCAAGACCAAGCTTATCTTCAATCACGACCTGCTTGAGGTAATCAATGCCACCCTCAAGGTTTTCAAGCCAGACAGAGGTGCGTTGAAGACGGTCGGCCGTTCGAATGTAAAACATCAAAACACGGTCAATGTATTTCACTAATGTTTCGGTATCGAGATCGCTGGCAAATAGATCAGCATGGCGCGGCCTCATACCACCGTTACCACATACGTACAGGTTCCACCCCTTATCGGTGGCAATGATGCCGATGTCTTTTGATTGCGCCTCGGCACATTCACGGGTACACCCTGATACTGCAAATTTGAGCTTGTGGGGAGAACGTAGGCCTTTGTAGCGATTTTCAATATCGATAGCGAAGCCAACGCTGTCACCCACGCCATAACGACACCAAGTGCTGCCGACACACGATTTCACGGTGCGAACCGACTTGCCGTATGCGTGTCCGGTTTCAAAACCAGCGTCGATGAGCTCTTTCCAAATGTCTGGTAATTCATTGAGTTGCGCGCCAAATAAATCAACACGTTGGCCACCAGTGATCTTGGTGTAAAGGTTATATTTCTTAGCGACTTCGCCCAATACGATCAGTCGATCTGGTGTGATCTCACCGCCCGCAATACGTGGGACAACGGAATAGGTCCCGTCTTTTTGCATGTTGCCAAGGTAAACATCGTTAGTATCTTGCAGTTCGATGTGTTCATCTTCCAGAATGTAGTCATTCCAGTAAGACGCTAAGATAGAGCCAATCGCGGGTTTACATAAGGTACAGCCAAGGCCCTTACCATGGGACGCTAATACGTCATCAAACGTCTGAATCTTGTTTACCCGAATAATGTCACTCAGCTCTTGTCGCGAGTAAGCAAAGTGTTCGCAGATGTCGTTGTTCACTTCAACGCCAAGGCTGCTTAGCTCGCTATCCAGCACCTGTTTTGCGAGTGCACTACAACCGCCACACCCTGTTGATGCGTTGGTGGTTTCTTTTAATGCAGCCATGGTTGTGCAGCCAGATGCGACAGCCTGTTTGATATCGCCTTTGGTCACATCAAAACATGAACAGATCATCGCTGTATCGGGCAAGGCGTCGATGCCCAGTGCTGAAGACTCGTCTTGCGCGACATTAGGTAGAATCAATACCGACGGGTTTTCTGGTAATGGCATGTCATTTTGCATCATTTGTAGCAGTGTGCCGTAAGCTTCAGCGTCACCAACAAGCACTGCGCCCACGATCTTCTTGCCATCTTCTGAGATGATTAAGCGTTTATAAACCTGTTCGATCTCGTCGCTGTAGGTGTATGACTGAGCGCCAGGTGTGCGGTCATGAACCTCACCAATACTGGCGACATCGACACCAAGCAATTTGAGCTTGGTGCTCATGTCGGCTCCAGTAAACTCAAGATCGCTCGATGAATCGACCAACACATGCGTTGCCGCCACTTTCGCCATTTGATAACCCGGCGCGACTAAGCCGTAGATTTTCTGATCCCAAAGAGCACATTCACCAATGGCGTAAACGTCAGGCAGATTGGTTTGACAGTGATTGTTAATCACAATACCGCCACGCTCACCCAGCTGAATGTCGGTGTCACGAGCCAACTCATCTTGCGGGCGTATGCCGGCAGAGAAGACAATCATGTCGGTTTCAATATGGCTACCATCAGCAAAGTTCATTCGGTAACGAGACGTCTCGCCCGCAATAATTTCTGTGGTCGCTTTTTCGGTATGAACCGTTACGCCTAGGTCTTCGATTTTTCGTTTAAGCAGCTCACCACCACCGGCGTCAAGCTGCACCGCCATAAGTCGTGGCGCAAATTCGACCACGTGTGTTTCAATGTCGAGGTTTTTCAGCGCGTTGGCCGCCTCTAGACCTAAAAGCCCCCCACCGATAACAACACCCGTTTTACTTTGCTTGCTAGACAGTGCGATGGCATCCAAATCATCCAGTGTTCGGTATACATGACAATGTTCTTGATCGTTGCCCGGAATAGGTGGAACAAAAGGGAATGAGCCCGTGGCAAGAATCAGTTTGTCATACGCTTCAGTGCGACCACTGGCAGTGATCACTTGTTGGTTATCCGTATCGAGCTGCGTGACTTTCTCGTTCACCACGTAACTCACCCCGTTTTCTTGGTAATACGCCTCGCTGGTTAAGGCGAGATCCTCTGCACTTTTTCCTTCGTAGTATGACGTCAGTTGAACGCGATCATAAGCGAGATATTGTTCTTCACTAAAGGTGATGATCTCAACATCGTCAGTGGGAGACTGAATTAATGTATCGATGAACTTGTGGCCAACCATTCCGTTGCCCACGACGACAATCCTTTGTTTACTCATTTGCTTACTTCCTATGTAATAATTCTTTGTTGCGTGTCTAAAGCGAAACGTTTTAAACTTAAAACGCTAAGCTGACAGTCTTAGGTGATGCTCTAATTGGTCACTATCCGCGATATGTTTGGTGCGCTGTTCCAGCCATTGCATTTGCTCTGAAATAGAAACAACGTGGCCGATAACAATGAGCGCAGGAGACTGAATATTGTGTTGCTCTTTGATTTCCGTCAGGTCGGCGAGTGTGCCGGTGATGGTTCTGTGCGCCGCGGTGCATCCTTTTTCAATAAAGGCGATTGGCGTCTCTTTATCCATTCCTGCCGCGAGCAACTGTTGGCGAATCATATCGGTTTGGCTCAACCCCATGTAAACGACGAGCGTTTGTTTTAATGCCGCCAGTGCGCCCCATTGAATGTCGAGCTTCTTATCAGCATGGGCAGTAATGAATGTGCACCCTTGAGCGATACCACGGTGTGTTAATGGAATCTGAGAGTAGGTTGAACAACCTGAAGCGGCGGTTATTCCTGGAACCACGTTCACTCGTACGCCGTTTTGAGCCAGAAGCAGCATCTCTTCGCTGCCACGACCAAACACGAACGCGTCTCCGCCCTTAACTCGACAAAGGTTCTTTCCTTGCGTAGCGAGGTCGATCATTAACTCATTTATTTCGAATTGTGTTTTGCTGTGGCTGCCTTTCTTTTTGCCCACATAGATCTTTTCAGCGTGGTTGGGGAAAGTGGCACGAATTTCTTTGCTGACTAGATTGTCATAAATGATGACTTCGGCGTTATCTATCGCTTTAGCGCCTTTAATTGTCATTAACTCAGGATCGCCTGGGCCTGCGCTGACTAAGGTGACAACCCCGTATTGTTTGGCTTTCATCTTCATTGCGTTACTCCATTAACTGCAAGGTGTTCGGGTTGAAATTGATTAATAGGAGTTGAGCAAAGAGAGTGCCAGTTAGCCGAATAAGAGTAATGGAATATTTATTATTAATTTAAATCAGTGACTTAAGTTTGTTTATTGTCATATTCAGTGAATTTATGTTTGAGAGGATAGGCTGAAAATTGTGAGTTATTGTCCACTATTGGTGCAACTGGCTGTAACTTGGTGCAAAAAAGCATTCTAAGTTATTGATTGATATACCTATTTAGGGGTAGGCGGATAAGGGTGGGAACTTAACTTTCTGATATATATAGTATTTAAATGAGTGCCTTGGGGTCTTGGGATTCATCCCGTGTCTGGCGTAAATGTTGCTACTTGAAAAGTAGGAAGAGATTAAGCTCAACATGGATGAGGCAACAATGAATAATAATAACGAAGGATGGATAAAGACGACGTGCGCCTATTGTGGTGTGGGTTGCGGAGTAGAAGCGCGTCCAATGTCGTCAGGAAAGCTGGAAGTACGTGGTGACCAAAGCCACCCCTCAAACTTTGGCAAGCTGTGCACGAAAGGGATCGCGCTCGGAGATACAGTGATACATGATGGTCGATTGCTTCACCCTACTCAAATAGTCGATCGACAATACCATTCTCAAACCAATAGAAAACAGCTTCAGTGGGACGAGGCAACCGAGCTCGTCGCCAACAAGTTTACGCAAGCGATAGCGGAGCATGGGCCAGACTCTGTTGCATTTTATGTGTCAGGTCAACTGCTGACAGAAGATTATTACGTTGCCAATAAGCTGATGAAAGGTTTTATTGGAAGCAGCAATATCGACAGCAACTCGCGCTTATGCATGGCCTCATCAGTGGTGGGACACAAACGTGCTTTTGGTACCGATACCGTCCCCGTCACCTATCAAGATCTTGAACAATCTGAATTGGTCGTCATTGTGGGCTCCAACCTTGCCTGGTGCCATCCCGTCTTGTTTCAACGTCTTCGTCAGGCAAAGCAAGCGAATTCAGCAATGAAAGTCATTGTTATTGATCCTAGAGAAACCGAGACCTGCACGATTGCGGATCAGCATTTGGCGATTAAGTCGGGCGCTGATGTCGCATTATTTAATGGCTTGCTTAAGTACTTAGACGACAATGGAAGCGTGGATCGTGAGTTCGTGGCTACGCACACCCAGGGTTTTGACAGTGCGATTGCGCAGGCAAATGAATACATAGATATTGAGCACATTACGGGTTTAGAACTCGCTGAATTAGCCGACTTTTACCACGCGTTTTCGAACACAGAGAAGGTAGTGACGATTTACTCGCAAGGCGTTAACCAGTCAAGCCAAGGCTGCGATAAGGTCAACAGCATCATTAACTGCCACCTGGCGACAGGAAAGATTGGTAAGCTAGGGTCTGGCCCATTCTCGGTGACGGGTCAACCCAATGCGATGGGCGGAAGGGAAGTGGGTGCATTGGCCAATACATTGGCAGCGCACATGGAGTTCGACGATCCACTTCAGCACCAACTGATCAGTCAATTTTGGCAAACCGATACGCTTGCCAAACAGCCGGGTCTTAAAGCGATTGAACTCTTTGATGCGATGGCCGATGGCAAGATCAAAGCGGTATGGATCATGGGAACCAATCCAATGGTTAGCCTGCCTGACAGCGCAAAAATTAAAGCCGCGCTAGAAACCTGTCCCTTTGTCGTTGTCTCTGATTGCATTGAAGATACCGAAACAACGCGCTTGGCAGATGTCTTATTGCCTGCTCAGGGGTGGAGCGAAAAATCGGGCACTGTCACGAATTCTGAGCGCAGGATTTCAAGGCAACGACGTGTGCTACCCAGCCCTGGAAGTGCCAAGCCAGATTGGTGGATCATCAGCTCAGTGGCAAAGAAAATGGGCTTTAACGATAGTTTTGACTACCGCCATGAAGGTGAGGTGTTCAAAGAGTATGCGGCGTTGACGTCGATAGGGCACGAGCATAAACCGAGAGACCTAAACCTTATCGGTTTAACTCAGCTGGATGACTTTGGCTACAGTCGTTTGACTCCGCAACAGTGGCCAGTCACTGAACTTCAGTCTGAGCCTGCCTATCATACTTTGTTCCAAGACCATCGCTTCTTTACTGATAGTGGCAAAGCCAACTTTGTGGCCGTGAAGCACGCTAAGCCGCTAGGTGAAACCAGTAGGCATTATCCTTTGGTCTTGAACAGCGGTCGAACGCGAGATCATTGGCATACCATGTCTCGTACTGGGTTATCCGCGAGGCTCGCTTCTCATTCTCCAGAGCCTTTTGTGCAAATTCACCCAGTAACGGCTCAGGAATACGGAATCATAGACAAACAGTTGGTGGAAGTAACGAGTGACATAGGAAAAGCGGTCGCTCGCGCCTGTGTGACTCACGAGGTTAGCCAACAGCAATTGTTTATGCCTATCCACTGGAATGCTGTGACAGCAAAGCAGAGTAAACCCTGTGAGCTCATTCTACCCATCAGCGACAAGTTATCAGGGCAGCCAGAGTTTAAACACACACCTGTTAGTGTCGCGCCATTATCCATGGTATCAACGGCGGTTATCTTGTCGAGAGTGACGCTTGATTGTGACCCGTTTGACTATTGGAGTCGCCAAAAGGTGGAAGGTGGGTATTTGTACCGAATAGAGTCTTATTTAGAAGAGAGTGAACTCACTGCGTTAATTAAATCATCAATGTCTCAGTCGACAGGCGAGATGATGGAAACAAAAGGAACGAATTTTTACCGTTCAGTGAACGTGTTGGAGGACAGTTGCCAGCGACTGGTTTGGGCGGGGGCGGACATTAGCGAAGTCGAGATAGAGGGTTTGATTGAACAATTCAATAAAACTTACGATGAGCAAACCAAGTTTGATGCTGTGTTGGTTTCAGGCGAACAAAACGCTGCGTAATCATCGAGTCGGTCATTATGCCCGACGGTTTAAAAGTTAGCTGAGTGAAATCCGTTTGATGGCGTCTGTCTTTCTCTTCTATCTTTCTTTTAGCGCGTAGAGTTGGAGGGTAATGACATTGCGTGTAAATTTGCGACTTTGATTCTCGTGTCGAATTTCTTGTTTGATATACTCATTGTTCACCGATACAGAGGATAGTGATGATATGTCGAAGACCGCTAAGATATTGAATGAAGATAAACTGGTTAAAAAAGCGCTAGATGTCGGTTTTAAGATGGCAAAACTACAGGGACTTGATTTACCTGCTTCATCTGCGCCGATTAAAGTGAAAGCGGTGTATTTGTTTTTAGTTGAGGTTAACCAAATTACCCCTCTACCAGACAGTAAGTTAGATGGCGCTAACATCAAAAAGCGATTGGCGTTATGGATGCACAATGCCTTACCTGATAACGATCCATTGAAGTAATTCGAATTTCCAATAAAAAGAGCCAAGTCAGTGACTTGGCTCTTTGCGTTTTACTTACCTTTTTCTGTATTAACTAGTACGTTGCTTCACGTTCTTCAGCTGCTTTCTCCCAGTTAGGCACAATGGTTTTTAAGAACTCTTGTTTCTCTTTATTCATTGCTTCCATATCCATACCTAGCGCTTGCTGTGCTTTCGCTTTGGTTGAAATGTCTGGTATTTCAATCGGCTCAGTAATGCCTTTCGTCGCGAGTAAGCGGATCAACTTGGTTCGTGCATCTGCCGCACTGTCGACGGCTGTACCAAGAACCTCAAGTGCAATTTCAGGCGCATGCATGTGAATACCATGCGATGCGATAGCGTAGTCCCAGCGCCATTGAGCATGACGAATATCCATGAGAATAGGTGCCATTTCTTCTTCTGTCGCACCGGCATCCCATGCCGCGCCTGCTTCAAAGTGAGCAGCAACGATTTGTTTCTCGGCAGTCAGTTTCATGTTCAACACTTGCGCTTTACGTGATGACACGATCTCTCTTAGCTGATCTTTTGTTTGCGTGTGGCATTGTGCACACGTGTCTTCGAATCGATCAAATGGGTTACCTACCTTATGGTCGGTATAAACAGTGCCATCTTCCTTGGTGACTTTCGGCATATGACAGTCCACACACACGACCTTATTCTTGCCATGAATACCATCGCGCCATGTTTCGTAACCTGGGTGCTGAGCTTTTAGCATCGGCGCTTTCGACACTTTATGTGTCCAGTCTTTGAAGTTAAGTGCGTCGTAGTACTCTTCCATTTCGCTCACTCGAGTTCCTCTATCCCACGGGAACTTCACCGCTTTCGTTGGGCCTGTGAAGTAGTACTCTACGTGACACTGGGCGCACACTGAGGCTTGTTGATCAAGACGAGATTGATGCTCAAATGGCTTATCAATCGCTTCGAACGCGCGTTCAACATAAGGCTTGGTAATGGCGAGTGCAGGCTCACCGTTTTTGAACTCTTCGCTGCGAGTGTCATGACAATCCGCACAGCCGATAGGGTTGGCGATTTCAGCGCCTAGACGAGCCCATTTTCCTTCAAAGTAACCATCTTCACCGCGCTCTTCTATCACTCGGCCTACGTCTGGGCTTTTACAGCTCCAACATGCCATCGGCATAGGACCCGATGCTTCGTCGGTTGGGCCTCCGGTACGAAGGGTTTGGCGTACATCGTCTACAGCAAAAAAGTGGCCGCGTGCCTTATTGTAATCTTTAGCAAACCCGTAGCCTGCCCACATGATGACCATATTAGGGTCTTCTGCTAAGGCATCTTCTAGGTGTTCACTTTCTGAGGTCGCTTTCCAAGATTGGTATTGATCAGGGTGTTTTTGCTCGTAGGTATGGTTACGAGGGTCAGCTTCAGCTAATCCTTTTTCTTCAGATGCAGAAACGCTAGTAGCGCCAAATATAACGGTGGCGACTAATATCATTGCTGCAGCGGAATTAGGAATCCAATGCAATTTTTTCACAGTGTTATCTCCGTATTCTGTTTGTTATAAACAGCGTTGTGAACTGGCCATACCAAAATAAAGAATTGGAGAACTGTGAGAGAGTGTAATAGAAGTAACAATAAATAATAATTGCTTACATTAAATAGGTTGTTTTAGATCAATTCCTAGTGGTGATGTAGCTCACGATTATCCCTTTCTAACCCTAAAGTGGTACCAATGTGTTTTTTTAGATCAAATTTATCAATAACTTAGTGTTATTAACCTTGTAATAAATAAGGTGATGAGTGTCTACTTTTTGAACTGTATTTCTACCTCTAAATAGGCATGAGAGTATTATATTTATATAGCGTTGTGGCTTATCCCGAAATAAGAATTGATATCATTTAGAGTTTGAATTTAATAACTCTGGAAGACGTTAAATTTGATCAGTAAATAACAATTGCGAATAGTTATCATTATTAATTTATATTTTGTAAGACTTTGAATTAATTAGTGGCTACTTGTTTTGGTTAGCGCTGATATAAGGAAAGGATAAAATGGGCAATATAAAGTTGGCCATAGCCATTATGCTGAAGTCTCTTCTTGCATTTTGCCTCTATGGTTATTCTCTTCATGCCGTTGCCGATACTTCAACCTTGCAGTCTGAAGATACGACAGGTAGACATGAAGTTACGCTTATCCGTGACAAGGATTACAAATGTGTCCAATGTCATAAGGATTCAAAGGAAACGCTTGCAGGCTCTCACGGAGAAGAAGCACACAGTGCGCTTGGCCGAGAGGTTAACTGTACCGACTGCCATAATGGAATAGGCCCTGATCACCGAGAAGGTGCCCCTGAAGTCAATAAATTCTCTAGTGCACAATCTAAACAAGGCACGGATAAGGTTTTTCTCGATCCAGAATTAATTTTGGATGCGAACAGCCAATGTACGGAGTGTCATACCCCTTCTAAACTGCAAGAGAAAAATTGGACGCACGATGTCCATGCTAAAAATCTAACCTGCTCAAACTGCCACGATGTGCACGCGAATAAAGCGAAGGTGCTGGGTATCGAGCGCAAAGAAACCATTCAAATGTGTGTTGATTGCCACTCTGACTTTAACCAAAAAGAAGAGGAGAGGTAGTATGAGCTGTTCTAGACGAAATTTTTTAGCGGGAGCGGGTGCGGTCATTATGACCACCGGCGTCGCGGGTACTGCTGTTCTCAATAGTCGAAAAACATTGGCTAATGTTGAACAAGAGGGTGGCAAGCTATACGGCATGGTTCACGATGAAACCGCGTGTATTGGTTGTACGGCCTGTACCGATGCCTGTAGAGATGTGAATAAGGTTCCAGAAGGTGTGTCTCGATTAGAGATTGTGCGAAGTGAGCCAATGGGTGAGCACCCTGATGTCGAGTACCGATTTACTCGAAACTCTTGTCAGCACTGTGATAATGCACCGTGTGTCATGGTTTGTCCGACAGGCGCAGCCTACAAAGATGAAAAGACGGGCATTGTGGATGTGCACAAAGAGAAATGTGTCGGTTGTGGTTACTGTCTATTAGCGTGCCCTTACCAAGTTCGATTCTTCCACCCTGAAAATGGCTCTGCCGACAAATGCAACTTCTGCCGTGATACCAACTTAGCACAAGGAAAATTACCTGCGTGTGTTGAATCTTGTCCAACCAATGCCCTCGTGTTTGGTGACCTAAATGATCCTGCGAGCGAGATCAGTAAGTTACTGAACAATGAAATTGTCTACCGAGACAAGCTGCATTTAGGTACCAAACCTAAGTTGTACAAAATACCACATCAGAAAGGGGAGGTTTCATCATGAGTGCATGGGATACCGCATTTCAATCTGGTACGGTTGTATGGGATTGGATCATAGCTATCTATCTGTTCTTGGCGGGAATGTCAGCCGGTGCAGTAATGATTTCAATTTACTTAAAAAGAAAAGTCATTGAAGGCGATGCTGCTGATAATGGCATCTTAAAAGCCACTGCGTTCTTAGCGCCCTTTGGCATTGTTGTTGGCTTGACGATTCTCGTCTTTCACTTAACGAAGCCATTAGATTTTTGGAAGATCATGATCTTCTATAATCCTACGTCTGTAATGTCTATGGGTGTGATGC
Source organism: Vibrio sp. 10N.261.55.A7 (assembly GCF_002877365.1). Lineage (GTDB taxonomy): Bacteria > Pseudomonadota > Gammaproteobacteria > Enterobacterales > Vibrionaceae > Vibrio. The sequence goes on along the minus strand of NZ_MCWZ01000298.1, from coordinate 46,749 downwards.
TCTTTAATGTCTATATGGCGGTGCTGTTCGTTTGGATTGGTATCATCTTTAGAGTGCCGATCGTTGGTTTCTTAAAAGGAAAGTTGGGTTTTGTCGATGGCCTTCTGGTTAAGTTTGGTCAGTTTGAAAACGCAATAGAAGTCTTCCTCGGAATTCTAGCGGTGACACTCGCAGCCTATACAGGTTTCTTGCTTTCAGCGCTTCAGACTTTTCCTATGTTGAACAACCCTGTATTGCCAATACTGTTTCTGTTCTCTAGCTTATCTTCTGGCGCAGCGGCGTGTTTACTGTTCGGGATTCTTGTATTTAAAGAACCGGCAAGCAGTGCCAGCGTAAAATGGGTACACGGGTTTGAACGTCCAGTGGTTCTGTTTGAGTTGTTTGTTCTGTTGACCTTTTTTACTGGCCTTATTTTCAGCGGAGGACAAGCTGAGGTAGCCGCATGGAATGCGATTGGCAGTGGCTTCTGGGCGCAGTGGTTCTGGGTCGGCGTGATCTTTATAGGCATGTTATTACCTTTGACCCTAAACGCAGTGACACCGAAAGAAGTTCAGCATAATAATGGCTTTATCTTGGTCGTTACAACGCTAAGCCTTCTGGGTGTACTGATGTTAAGAACATTCATTCTCTATGCCGGTCAAATGACAATGGTATAAATATCAAAGATGCTGAAGATTAAGAGGTTATAAGCGAGGAATGATAGGAGAGCTAGGCTTCATCACATTGTTATTGGTCGCAGTATTGAGCTCGTTCATCGCACTTTATTATGGTGTTGAACGGTGGTTCACAAGCCATGGGCAACTCAGCTTACTGCTTCCAGTAACACGGATTAATGCTTTGCTCTCGCTAACAAGTCTATGTTTGTTAGGAATCGCATTCGTCACAGACCAGTTTGGACTAGAGTACGTGGCTTCCCATTCAAACTCTCAATTACCTGTATTTTTTAAAGTCGCGGCGATTTGGGGTGGGCACCAAGGCTCAATGTTATTTTGGGTCATGACATTGTGCTGCTGGGCCGCTGTCATCTCATTTATTCAGCGAGTTGATTCCGTTCAAGGCAAATCCAGTTACCTACACGATGTGCTGTGGGTGATGAATTTGCTCATTGCAGCGTTTGGCTGGTTCACGGTATTTGCTTCCAATCCTTTTGAATCATCCAGCACTTTGCTAGCTGAAGGCCGAGATCTCAATCCAATGCTTCAAGATGTGGGTTTGATTTTTCATCCGCCTCTTCTTTATCTTGGTTATATTGGTTACTCAACGGTTTTTGCGTTTGCTTGCGCAGCAATGATGCAAGGCGAGGTTAATAACCATTGGCTGATACTCAGTCGTAATTATACGTTAGCCTCTTGGGTATTTTTGACGGCAGGGATTGTTCTAGGCTCTTGGTGGGCGTATTACGAGCTAGGATGGGGCGGCTGGTGGTTTTGGGATCCTGTCGAAAATGCCTCTTTATTACCCTGGTTAACTGGGACAGCGTTATTGCATGCTCACCTAGCGGCGCATCGCTATAACATGTTTCATCTTTGGTCGATTGGGCTGTCGATTACGACGTTCTGTTTCAGTATATTAGGCACCTTTATTGTCCGCTCTGGGGTGCTGACTTCGGTTCATGCATTTGCCGTCGATCCAAATAAAGGCATTGCGCTCTTACTGATTCTGGTGATTGCGTTACTGGGGTCGTTAGGGCTCCTTATCTTGAAATACGATTCATTAAGCAGCCAGCCTTTGAAAGCGTTAGTGAGTAGAAGCTACCTGCTGTTAACCTCGATTGGATTGTTGGTCGTTGCAACCTTTACCGTTTTTCTCGGCACCTTTTACCCCATGGTTTATGAGCTGATGGGGTTAGGCAGTATCTCTGTTGGAGCGCCCTATTTTAATACTATGATACTGCCTATCACGGTTCTAGCGTTAGTGGGGATGGGATTGGCCCCTTTGCTAAAGTGGTACAGGGGCAAAGCGGTTGATACCAAGGTGTTCGCATTCTTAGCTTGCTCCGCTTTGCTTTTGGGCACGGGCGTTTACTGGTTATTGCTTACCTTCATTCAATACCCACAAGTCGCAGCGGATGACTTGCTTGTAGACCAGTTTAGTGCTCTTGCGTGGTCTATTTGGGTGCTTGCCATGTGGGTGGGGGTGACTCATGTGTATTCGTTTGCGATGAGTCATTTTAACGCTAAGCAGTGGCCAACTGTGTTCGCTCATATCGGTCTTGCAGTCGCATGTATAGGCGCTGTCATGAATAGTGAGCACTCACAAGAAATAGGTCGTAAATTATCGAGTGAGACGCAATTTAGTTTCCAGCAGTGGCAAGTTGTTTATCATGATACGCATTGGGTTATTGGCCCGAATTATACGGCGGAACAAGCTGAAATTGAGCTCTTTGACTTGAATGGACAATCCATTACTTTATCGCCAGAGCGTCGACACTATCCTGTACGCGTCATGAATATGAGTGAGCCAGCAATCAAAATCTTCTGGCATGGTGATGTTTATGTCACGTTAGGAGATAAGCTTGGCTCTAACAGTTATGCCGTCAAAATTCAGTATAAGGCGTACATTCGCTGGGTTTGGTTTGGCAGTCTATTAATGATGTTAGGCGGTGCTATGAGCGTATTGTCGTCGAAAAAGGTGAAAATAAAACGACATGAAGAAATCCAAAGTACGTAACCTATTCCTCTTATGCTTATTGATTTTTGGCTTTGCCAGTGTGGTCATGACAGGCATCTTTCAACAAGAGGCCAGCGGTGTTGTCGCTGGCAAAGATCGTGAATTCCCTCATTTTCAGTCAACCAGTTTACTTGAGGATACCCTTATCATCGATGAACGCATGGTTTCGGGGCAGGGTTATCAACTGATTAATGTATGGGCAAGCTGGTGCGGCGTCTGTTTGAGTGAACACGATTTTCTTGTTGAGTTGCAGTCTCAAGGCATTCCAATTATCGGCTTGAATTATCGCGATAAAAAAGCACCGGCAAAAGAGTACTTGGTCGAACAAGGTAACCCTTATACCACCGTTGTTTTCGATCCTAATGGCCAACTTGCTATCGATCTTGGTGTGATTGGAACGCCAGAAACCTATTTGGTTGATAATGATGGGGTCATCATTAAAAAGGCGCTCGGTCGGTTAACGGACAAGGTTTGGAAAGACCATTTCGAATCGTACTTTAATGAAGGCTAGCAATATGAAAGTACTCGTCATCTTTTTATTATCGGTATGTTCAAGCTTCTCTCTGGCCTATGCACAAACCGATGGAATCTTTGCTGCGCCAACGAAAGAAGCCACGGAGTTGGTGGAACTGTTTGAATTCAAAACACCAGAATATCAAAAGATTGCCGTGAGTTTAGCGAAGTCATTGCGTTGCCCTCAGTGTCAAAATCAAAATTTAGTGGAATCCAATTCCCCCATTGCCAAAGATCTTCGGTTCATTGTATTTACTAAGATTAATCAAGGTGAATCTGAGGAGCAGGTGATTGAGTTCATGACGTCTCGCTACGGGGAGTTCGTATTGTACAACCCACCTAAAACATTGAAGAACGCGCTGCTTTGGGGATTGCCTCTACTTGTTATGCTCTTATTTGCGTTGTTCTCTTATCGCTCAATATCAACCCACTCTACGGATGAAAAGCACCACGAATAAGTGTCGGAGCTGAAGGCTAATACTAGGCAGTAACCATTCGGCCTGATACTTGTCAAAATACATCACGTCATTTTTCATCTTTTACCTACCATTGCGGTTGGACACTTCCAAACGGTTATTGAAACTGGACGATAGAAGCTGAAGCCGTTTCGTTCGCCGCTGCTTTTATCTAACGTTCCTCTTTTATCGTACGTACCTCTCTTATCTAAGGTTACGACAGTACAAAAGAGTTTGACCCTAATCATGGGGCACTCAATAACCATTCAATCCCCCTATTTTTTTGTTAGAAATTACGAAATTGACATCACAGAGTGGAGTAATTGCGGTAAAGTGATGGCAATTCGAACCATCAATTAATAAGACTGTGTGTGCGTTATTCTGTAGAACAACATGATAAAAATGGCTTTTTAAAAGCGCCTCTTTGGCTTTGGTTAGGGTGGCTATTTCTCGCGAAAGCTTGGATTGTATTTATCGTGGCCGGAGCCAGCAGAGAGAGCGGGGCGAAAATTCTCGGCATTGTCTATCCTGATCAAACTACGCTCTATATTGGATTGGCGATGGGAGTACCCAGCATCATCTTCATGTGGTTCATTGGTTTACGTAATGTCGAGCGTCATTGGATAAACAAAATTGTAAGCTGGGGACGCTCGATTACGCTGTTAACGGTATGTGCTCAGTTCGCGCTTACCGTCTATCATGTGCATTTAGAACATGGTGCGTTCACCTGGGCAAATGGTGTGACCCTAATGCTATTATTATGGCTTGCGATCTATTTAGTAAAAAGCCGCAGTGTTAGAGATAGCCTCAGCATCCCTTCACTGACCTAGCGATGCAAAATTGGGTAACCATGTTGAATAGCGTTGATCAGGGTGTTGTATGAAGCACGGTCAAAATTAATTTAAACCGGGCTCTCAACAGAAAGAGCCCTGATGCAAAGAGCAAAAAAGTGTCAAGAATTCAAAATCAGAGGACAAGTTAATGTCACAACCACAAAGTGCAATTCTTCCTGAAGCAGGACCATTTGCGCAATATACACTGTTAAAGATTAAGCAAAACGCAGCAAACGTCATTAGCCGCTTACAGGCACTCCCTTCTCTCATCGAAGGGTTGAATGACACACAACCTGACGCGGGCTTAACGGTTTCAATCGCATTTACCAAATCATTTTGGTCGCAATTAAATCAACAAACACCGAGTGAGCTGATTGATTTTCCTGCCCTGGGCAGTGGTGACATCACGGCACCAAGCAGCGATGTTGATGTGTTGATTCACTGTCATTCAAATCGCCATGATTTGCACTTCTATGTATTGCGAAAGCTGCTGGCTGATATTTCAGAAGATGTGGATGTAGTCGATGAAACCAATGGCTATCGCTACTTGGACTCACGCGACATGACCGATTTTGTCGACGGGACTGAAAACCCGAAGAATGAAGTTCGAAATGAAGTCGCTATTATTCCTGAAGGTGACTTTGCTGGTGGCAGTTACGTGATGGTTCAGCGATTTGTGCATGATCTTCCGGCGTGGCATCGACTGAATGTGGCAGCGCAAGAAAAAGTAGTGGGGCGCACTAAACCCGACTCTATTGAGCTTGATGATGTACCCGCGGCTTCTCATGTGGGTCGTGTTGATATTAAAGAAGATGGCAAAGGGGTGAAGATTGTTCGTCACAGTCTGCCATACGGAAGCGCAAGCGGTGAACATGGCCTATTGTTCATTGCTTATTGTAACCGTATTCACAACTTCAAAGTGATGCTAGAAAGCATGTATGGCGTCACAGATGGCAAGACGGACCAATTGCTGCGCTTTACCAAAGCGGTAACCGGCGCTTATTTCTTCGCACCTTCTGCGGAAATGCTGCAAACGCTAGCGCTAAAATAGTCGAATAGGACTTTAATAGAAAACGAGCCATGTGCTCGTTTTTTTGTTAAAGATTCAACCGAATTGACCGATAAATACTTAAGCGCCGATCTTTCATCGAGAAATGTCAGTGCCGATTTATTGTTGAGCGAACAACTATCGATTTGAACACTAGAGGAAAGCATGGCCATCACCGTTAATACCAATGTTTCAGCACTGACAGCGCAGCGCCATTTGGGCAATGCGACCAACATGCTGAATCAATCTCTTGAGCGTTTAGCTTCAGGGAGCCGTATTAATAGTGCAAAAGACGATGCGGCAGGCTTGCAAATCTCGAATCGATTAGAATCTCAGATGCGTGGTCTTGATGTTGCGGTTAGAAATGCCAACGACGGTATTTCTATCATGCAAACTGCGGAAGGCGCGATGCAAGAATCAACCAACCTTTTGCAACGCATGAGAGATCTCTCATTGCAGTCCGCGAACGGTTCAAATAGCGCATCAGAACGTATTGCCCTACAAGAGGAAATGAGTGCTTTAAACGCAGAATTGAACAGGATTGCTGAAACCACCTCTTTTGGTGGTCGAAAACTGCTCAATGGCTCGTTTGGAGAGTCTTCCTTTCAGATTGGGGCGAGTTCGGGTGAAGCGGTACAAGTGTCCTTAAATTCCATGCGTTCGGATAATATGGGCATGGGTGGCTTTAGCTACATCGCTGCTGGAAAGGCAGACTCCAACTGGCAAGTAAAACCGGGTTCACAATCCTTGACCATGCAATACACCGATGCCGTTGGTGAGCAACAGACGATTCAAATCGAGGCCAAAGTGGGCGATGACATTGAGCAGCTTGCGACCTATATTAACGGGCAAACGGATCAGGTATCTGCGTCAGTTAATGAGCAAGGACAGCTTCAGGTTTATATGTCGGGTAAGGAAACATCGGGCACCATCGCATTCTCAGGAGATCTATCGTCAGAGCTTCAATTGTCACTCGCGGGCTATGAAGCGGTTGATAATGTAGACATTACTGACGTTGGTGGGGCGCAAAGAGCGGTCTCTATCATTGATACTGCCCTTGAGTACGTTGATAGCCACAGGGCTGAACTGGGTGCAATGCAGAATCGGTTTAGTCACGCCATCAATAATCTCGATAACGTTCATGAGAACCTGGCGGCCTCGAACAGTCGTATTAAAGACACCGACTATGCGAAAGAAACCACGCAAATGATTAAGCAACAAATCTTGCAGCAGGTTAGTACGTCTATCTTGGCTCAAGCTAAACAGCAGCCTAATCTCGCGCTTACCTTATTAGGGTAGGACATACGCAACTCGTCTATTATCCCGTCTTTTTTACAAAATAATCCTTCTCGACTACACCGACAACAACCCCATTTTCTTGAGCTAAAAATAAACACATTGTTTTCTTTTTGTACGAAAGATCACCTTTTTACCTCCAAACGCATTTTATTTATAAAAAACTTAAAAAAAGTCTCAAGGTTTGGAAAATGGTGCCGTTAATTTAAATAACTTTAAAAGAACAGCTTGGTTTTTCGAGACATCGAAAACCTGAAGTAACGAAAAATCAATTGGAGATATACCATGGCAGTGAATGTAAATACTAACGTATCAGCGATGACAGCACAGCGTTACCTAAACAGCGCGAACAATGCACAACAAACATCAATGGAACGTTTATCGTCGGGCTTTAAGATCAACAGTGCAAAAGATGACGCTGCTGGCCTTCAAATCTCGAACCGATTAAATGTTCAAAGTCGTGGTCTTGATGTTGCAGTACGTAACGCAAATGACGGTATTTCAATTGCACAAACCGCTGAAGGTGCAATGAATGAAACAACCAACATTCTACAACGTATGCGTGACTTGTCTCTGCAATCAGCGAATGGCTCAAACTCAAAATCAGAGCGTGTAGCGATTCAAGAAGAAGTAGGTGCACTGAACAACGAATTGAACCGTATCGCAGAAACCACGTCTTTCGGTGGTAATAAACTACTTAACGGCACGTTCGACACTAAATCATTCCAGATTGGTGCAGACAACGGTGAAGCGGTAATGTTGTCTCTAAACAACATGCGTAGTGATAACTCTGAAATGGGCGGCACAAGCTACAAAACGACGAACGGTCAAGACAAAGACTGGTCAGTACAAGCTGGCGGCAGCGACCTAACCATGACGTTCAAAGATAAGTACGGTCAAGATCAAGCTCTTACCATTAACGCTAAAGCGGGTGATGATATCGAGCAACTTGCGACTTATGTGAATGGTCAGCAAGACTTCATCAAAGCTTCTGTAAATGAAGACGGCCAACTGCAAATGTTAGCCGGCAGCAATAAAGTAGATGGTGACGTAGCATTTGGTGGTGCATTAGCGGGTGAACTTGGCTTTGAAGCTGGCCAAGCGGTAACGGTTAACACGATTGACGTTACTTCAGTTGGTGGTGCTCAAGAGTCAGTGGCGGTTATTGATTCTGCATTAAACTTTGTCGATAGTCATCGTGCTGAATTGGGTGCATTCCAGAACCGTTTTGACCACGCAATCAGCAACTTAGACAACATTAACGAAAATGTGAACGCGTCTAAGAGCCGAATCAAAGACACTGACTTTGCTAAAGAAACGACGGCACTGACTAAATCTCAAATTCTTTCGCAAGCATCAAGCTCTATTCTTGCTCAAGCGAAGCAAGCACCGAACTCAGCGCTAAGCCTTTTAGGTTAAGCCTAGTGGAATCAGGCTTGGTTCTTACACCAAGCCTTTGAGACGAAATTCTCAAAGTGGCTCTTCATTGAGCAAACCAAAAACTCAGCCTCGGCTGGGTTTTTTTTGTTTTCGGTACGGGTGAACGTAACAAAAAATTTGCATTTAATTTCTAAAGTGGTTTTGTCTTGATTTTAAGGCAACAACGCACATAACCTGAAATGAAGGAAATTATTTTTTACCGTACTGTCATTCTAATTATTTGTTCTTACTCGACTTTTTGTTCAGTTAAGAATTAAATGAAAATAATTTTAATTTTTTCCTAAAGCTTATTTCCTCTTGGCCGTTACAGGACTGAGAGAAATGAGATGCGTCAAAGTGAGGTGAGAGACACGACGGCGCATCAACCTAAATGCCGAAGGAGATCAATAATGGCAATTAACGTAAACACAAATGTGTCGGCGATGACCGCGCAGCGCTATCTGAATGGTGCTGCCGACGGGACTCAGAAGTCGATGGAGCGCCTATCGTCCGGTTATAAAATCAATAGCGCAAGGGACGATGCGGCAGGTCTTCAAATTTCCAATCGTCTAACCTCGCAAAGTCGTGGTTTAGATATGGCGGTTAAAAACGCCAATGATGGTATTTCGATTGCTCAAACGGCTGAAGGAGCGATGAACGAAACAACCAACATCCTCCAACGTATGCGTGATCTATCCCTTCAATCTTCTAACGGCTCTAACTCCCGTTCTGAACGTGTCGCGATTCAAGAAGAAGTCACGGCCTTGAACAACGAGCTGAACCGTATTGCGGAAACCACCTCATTCGGTGGTAACAAGCTGCTTAATGGTTCTTTTGGCAACCAATCGTTCCAAATCGGTGCCGGTTCAGGTGAGGCTGTTATGCTGAGCATGAACAATATGCGTTCTGATACCATGGACATGGGCGGTAAAAGCTATGTGGCGACGAACGGCCAAACTCCAGACTGGAGAGTCGATGCCGCAACAGACCTTACCCTGGACTATAATGATCAGAACGGTGAAGCAAAAAGCCTAACGATTAATGCCAAGCAAGGTGACGATATCGAACAGCTTGCGACCTACATTAATGGTCAAAGTGAAGACGTTAAGGCTTCCGTTGGTGAGGAAGGTAAACTACAACTGTTCGCATCAAGCCAAAAAGTATCGGGTGATGTGACCATTGGTGGTGGTTTAGGCGGTGAGATTGGCTTCGGCGCAGCGCAAGACGTAACGGTTGCCGACGTTGATGTGTCGACCGTTGCAGGTTCACAGTTGGGTGTGTCAGTGATTGATGGCGCACTAAAAGCGGTGGACAGCCAGCGAGCATCTTTAGGTGCATTCCAAAACCGTTTTGGTCACGCAATCAGTAACTTGGACAACATTAACGAGAACGTGAACGCGTCTCGTAGCCGTATTCAAGATACCGACTACGCGAAAGAAACAACGCAAATGACGAAATCGCAGATACTGCAACAAGCGAGTACGTCAGTGCTAGCTCAGGCGAAGCAGTCACCATCTGCAGCCCTTAGCTTGTTAGGTTAATCGGTAGGTTTCGTCAGGAGCTTATTGGGAACGGTGACCGAAATGGTAACCAACCTATAAGGTGGAAGGGAGATTGTTATGGAAATATCATCCAACACATCGAACATCCAGCCTTACGGCTCAAATGGTGGCATTAAATTTGCTTCAGAAAACAATGGTGCCCCGAACGTTTCCTCTCGAACAGAGGGTAGTAAAGCGTCAGAAGTAAACCAGAAGCACGTTCAATCTGTTGAAGCAACAATCGAGCTCGTCAAACAGCGAGAAAAGCTTAACAAGCAAGAACGTGAAATGATGGTAGAACAGATGAATGATTTTATCTCTTCTATTAATACTGGTTTATCTTTCCGAGTTGATGAACAATCAGGAAGGGACGTTGTTACCATCTATGAAGCCAGTACTGGTGATATCATTCGCCAGATACCGGAAGAGGAGATGTTAGAGGTGTTGCGACGCCTTCGAGATCAAGCCGCCCGTTATTCATCTGGGCTGGTTATTGACAAGGTATAGAATCGTGTTTTTTGAGGTGATTTAATGAGTTTAGGCCCTATGGGGATGAATACTGGCATGGATATCAATTCCATGGTCAGCAAAATTGTCAATGCGGAGCGTGCGCCGAAGCAGCAACGTATTGATAATGAGCGGACCAATATTGATGCTAGTATCAGTGCCTATGGTCGGCTCAAAGAGTCGCTGGATACGATGAAAAATCTCATGGCTAGCTTTCGTCAAGAGAAAGCGTTTGCAGCTAGAACTGTCGGCACTACGAATGAAAGTGTCGTCGCTGCAACCGCGACTACGGAAGCGATGGCTGGGAGATATGCTGTCGATGTGTTGCAGCTTGCGCAGAGTCATAAAGTGGCGTCTGATGTGTTATCTACAGACGACAAATTTGGCCCTGGTAAGCTGCAGATTCAACTTGGCAGAGATGACTTCACGATTGATGTCAGAGAAAACGCCACATTGGTTGATGTGGTTAGAGAAATAAACAACAACAAAAGTAACCCAGGCGTTCGTGCCTCGGTGATTAATGATGTCGAAGGGCCAAGGCTCATCGTTGCATCAAACCTGTCTGGAGAAGAAAACTCCATCAAGATCTCCGCTGAGGCGGGATTCAATGACCCTCTAAATAAGCTTGAATACAAAACGCTTGAAGAGCGAGTCAAAGACCTTGAAAAAGCCCGTGCAGCAGCACAAGAATTAATAAACCCTTTGTCTCCCCTTGAGCAAAAGTTTGCTCAAAAAGTTGCGGACACCATCAGTGACGCGGCAAAAGGGATTGATGAAGAGCTCGCTGATGAAGCGTCAGAAGCGGCGTTGTCTGTCGACCCATCTGCAGATAAAGCCGGGAATGAACTCTCAAAAGAGGGCATCACAGCAGCGGCAGATGCGAACAAATATTTAAAACCGCAAGACCGAATTCCAGGGTGGACTGAAACCGCTTCAGGCACACTGCTGGATTCTTATTACGAGCCAGAACCTGAATTAGACGCCAAAGCGTTAGAGAAAGCGCCAGATGTACCGGGGTGGAACAACAGTGCATCGGGCACATTAACGGACTCGTACGTCACGCCTAAAGAAGCTAAGCAAGCACTTGACCGCAAGCTCGCAGACGAGAAAGCTGCGATTGAGCGTGCAGTAGCGTCAGGTGAAATGACGCCAGAGCGTGCAAAGCAACTTGAGCGTTCAAAACTGTCACCAGAAGAGCGAACTTATCTTGAGCGTGTTGACCAAGCCGATGCTGATCTTTTGTCTGCGCAGAAAGCCTTTGATACTTATGTTGGTATGACTCAGGTTCAGGCAGCACAAGACTCTAAAGTCATGCTCGATGGCGTGGCTCAGCTTTCTAGTCAGAATAATGTGATTGAGAATGCTATTGAAGGCGTAGATTTGACCGTTAAAGGCAAATCGGAAGTGGGCAAAGCACCTGCCGAAATCGACATCGAATATGACAGACAAGGTGTCCGAGAAGACATTGAGCAGTTTGTTGCTGCGTATAATCAGTTCTATCAAACCAGCAAAGAGCTAGGCAGTGTTGATCCACGAACCGGTCAGGCAGGACCGCTTGCGGGCGATAGTATCGTCAGAAGCGCAGATTCAAGGCTAAAGTCGGTGTTCTCATCGAGCATTGAGCCTGCTCCTGATGAATTAAAGAGTTTGACCGAGTTTGGTATCACGACGACTAGGCAAGGTACACTCGAAATTAATTACAATATGCTGGATCGCCAACTGAACAATAACTTCACTAAGATTGGTGATTTCTTTGGTGGAAACCAAGGTTTTGCTAAAAAAGTTGAAGATGCGATCAACAGTATGACTAACGCAACGGGTTCGATTCGAACTCGAGAGCAAAGCTTAGTGGAGAAAAATTACCGCTTAAACGACGACCAAGCGGCACTCGATCGCCGTATGGACGGTTTAGAAAAGCGTACCCACTCAAAATTTGCCAGCATGCAAGACACAACCAGCAAAATGCAGTATCAGTTAGCCGGAATGATGAACGCATTAGGACAATAAAAAGCAATGAGCTTTAGGAAAAGGCGATGGTGTTAACTGAGGTTATGGTGCAAACCCGAGATATTCGTGAGATCGATCACCAAATTACACTGACTTTGCAGAAAAATGACTTTGATGCTGAAGAAATCGTTGGGCTGGTCGATAAAAGGGAACAGATATTGCAAAATATCTTAAACTATATAAAAGAAAATCCGAGTTTTGCTGAGTCAGAAGATTGGCTCTCTTTAGTTGAACAGACCAAAAAGGTTGTTGCATTAATGCAGTTAGAAACAACACAGCTTGGTAATAACTTGAAAAAATACCGTTACGGTAATAAGTCGGTTCAACAGTACAAGAAGTTTTTATAAAAGAGGATAGCTATGCGTGGTTCATTACAGGCATACAAGAAGGTATCAGTAGACAGTCAGCTAAGTGCAGCATCGCCGCACAAGATTGTTCAAATGCTAATGGCTGGCGCGATTGAAAGACTGATTCAAGGTAAAGCCGCAATGCAGCAAGGAAACATTCCTGTAAAAGGGGAGCGTTTAGGTAAAGCATTGGACATCATCATTAGCTTGAGAAGTTGCTTATCGATGAGCGATGGCGGAGACGTGGCTAAAAATTTGGACCAATTATATGAATTCATGATCACTCAAATCTCAGCGGCAAATCATCAAAATGATCCACAGCCAATTGATGATGTGATTGATATTATCCGTGAAATAAAGTCAGCGTGGGATCAGATTCCAGCAGAGTATCATAATTTAACTGCTACTGACGTTGGCATGTAATAACTAAGCAAAAGATGACATTACGCTCACATCGAGCAATTGCTTTGTTGCCTTATTTTTTTAATCAAATAAAATAGAAGCCACTACAAATTGTTGTAGTGGCTTTTTTGTTGCTGATTTATATAAATTGTCTATCGTTATAATAGCCCTTTTCAAAGTAAGCGCCCCGTTTCCGGTATTTAGATTTAGCCACCAACTTATCAAAATGAAGGCAATCGTTCTCACCTATGCATGGTTTAGCAAAAATACTAGTCATTGAAGATGACGCACAAATGCGAACTAATCTAAGTAATATTTTAGAATTCGTTGGAGAGCAGTGTGAAGTCGTGACGTCTGATCAAATCGAAGCTATCGATTGGTCAAAGTTTGCAGCAGGATGCATTATTGGCTCTATAAAAGGGCAAGCTCTACCTTCAAGCTTGAGCCAACAGCTGTCGACCGCTCATCATATTCCTCTGCTTATTGCGGGTAAGAACGCCTATCCAGTAGACGACTATCCTCAATATGTTGGTGAGCTAGATTTCCCACTGAATTACCCTCAACTAAGTGAAGCGCTCAGACATTGCAAAGATTTTCTGGGTCGCAAAGGTGTACAGGTTTCAACTGCATCGCGTAAAAACACCCTGTTTCGCAGTCTTGTCGGTCAAAGTTTAGGTATTAAAGAAGTACGCCATCTTATTGAGCAGGTCTCAGATACCGAGGCTAATGTCCTGATTTTGGGTGAATCGGGTACCGGGAAAGAGGTGGTTGCTCGCAACATTCACTATCACTCGACTCGTCGAAAAGGCCCTTTTGTTCCGATCAACTGTGGTGCTATTCCACCCGACTTACTTGAGAGTGAGTTGTTCGGGCACGAAAAAGGTGCCTTTACGGGGGCTATCACATCACGTAAAGGCCGGTTCGAGCTTGCAGAAGGCGGTACACTGTTTCTAGATGAAATTGGCGATATGCCAATGCCTATGCAGGTTAAATTACTGCGTGTACTTCAAGAACGTTGCTTTGAGCGTGTGGGTGGTAACACCACGATTCGCGTGAACGTTCGAGTGGTGGCTGCAACTCATAGAAATCTTGAAAGCATGATTGATGATGAGTCATTCCGTGAAGACTTGTACTATCGCCTTAATGTCTTTCCGATTGAAATGCCGGCATTGAAAGAACGTAAAGACGATGTCCCTTTACTGATCCAAGAGCTCATGACGCGAATGGAAGCTGAGGGTAGCCAACCAATTTGCTTCACTCCTCGCTCTATCAACTCCTTAATGGAACACGATTGGCCAGGTAATGTTCGAGAGCTTGCGAATTTAATCGAAAGGATGGTGATCTTATATCCAAACAGTTTAGTGGATGTGAATCATCTTCCAACGAAGTATCGCTACAGTGATATTCCAGAATTTCAACCTGAGAAAGCAAGCTTTGCTTCGATTGAAGAACAAGAGCGTGATGTATTTGCAAACATATTCTCAGAAGATTTTAGTTTGGATGCCGCTCAGCCTTTCCAAGATCATGTCAATGAACATGCACCGCAATCTCTTCCTCCGGAAGGACTAAATTTGAAAGAACTGTTGGCTGAACTTGAAGTCAATATGATCAATCAAGCGTTGGATGCCCAAAGTGGTGTGGTCGCAAGAGCAGCCGATATGCTCGGGATGAGACGAACGACTCTCGTTGAGAAAATGCGTAAGTACAATTTGCAGCGATAAACTGTCAATAACTTGTCGCAACCATAACTTGTTGATAAATAATATAAATAGCCTGGCTTGCTAATTGCATGTCAGGCTATAGTAGTTTTATTGGCAGAAAGTCGACATGCAAATACTAGATTCAACGGAACATCATTCACATTTAGGATCACTGGAAGAGCAGGTTGAGCGCTATAGGCAAGTGCTTGATGTGATGCCAGCAGGTATGATTTTGCTCGACACTCAGGGTGTGGTTCAAGAAGCCAATCCTGAAGCGCAGAAGTTGCTAGAAGTTCCATTGATTGGAGAAAAATGGTTTACCATCATTCAAGCTGCGTTCTCTCCACGCGAAGATGACGGCCATGAAATCTCACTGCGCAACGGGCGGAAAGTGAGACTAGCCATATCTGCGTCGAACACAGGTCAACTTATTCTTATTACTGATCTTACCGAAACTCGGCTGTTGCAATCTCGCATTGGCGACCTGCAACGCTTATCGTCTTTAGGTAAAATGGTGGCATCACTTGCTCATCAAGTAAGAACCCCGCTGTCTAGCGCGATGCTCTATGCTTCAAATCTGGCCGCGCCTAATCTACCGAGTGCCACAAAAGACCGATTCCAATCAAAGTTGATGGATAGGCTTCATGACCTAGAAAAACAGGTCAATGATATGCTGCTGTTTGCCAAAGGTGGCGATAATAAAGTCGTCAAACCATTTAGTATCGGTGATTTGGTTGCCGAGTTTAACCCTATGGTTGAAACAGCGCTGAAACACAACCAAATTGATTTTTGCCTAGAAGTGGAACAAGAAGAAACGACGCTTCTGGGCAATGCAAACGCAATCGCATCTGCACTGAGTAACCTCGTATTGAATGCGATTCAAATTAGCGGAAAAAATTCACAAGTTGATGTATTTTTCCGCCCAGTCAATGGCACGCTAAAGATATCAGTTCAAGACAGTGGCCCCGGTGTCCCTAAAGAACTGCAAAGCAAAATCATGGAACCCTTTTTTACGACTCGCTCTCAAGGTACAGGCTTAGGGCTTGCAGTAGTACAAATGGTTTGCCGTGCCCACGACGGCCAATTAGAGCTTATTTCAGAACAAGGCGACGGGGCATGTTTCACCATGTGTATACCCCTGCAACAAGAACGTTCTGAAGCTCAAGAATCACCTAATGGAGAATAACAATGGCACAAAGTAAGGTCTTGATAGTTGAAGATGATGAAGGTCTACGCGAAGCTTTGGTCGATACATTGGCACTCGCAGGCTACGAATGGCTTGAAGCTGACAGCGCAGAAGATGCGCTTGTTAAACTGAAAGCTAATTCAATCGATATTGTTGTTTCAGACGTTCAAATGGCGGGTATGGGCGGCTTAGCTCTATTGCGAAACATCAAACAGCACTGGCCAAATCTTCCTGTTCTCCTGATGACGGCCTACGCCAATATAGAAGATGCCGTCTCTGCCATGAAAGATGGTGCGATAGACTATATGGCGAAGCCATTTGCTCCAGAAGTTCTGCTCAATATGGTGAGTCGATATGCGCCTGTTCGTTCAGACGATAATGGCGATGCCATCGTCGCGGATGAGAAGAGTCTTAAGCTCTTGGCATTGGCAGACAAAGTGGCTAAAACTGATGCTAACGTGATGGTACTTGGTCCGAGTGGCTCTGGTAAAGAAGTCATGTCTCGTTATATTCATAACGCGTCGAACCGTAAGAATGGTCCTTTCGTTGCGATTAACTGTGCAGCTATTCCAGACAATATGTTGGAAGCCACGTTATTTGGGTATGAAAAAGGGGCATTCACCGGCGCCGTTCAAGCCTGTCCTGGCAAGTTTGAACAAGCGCAAGGCGGCACCATTTTACTTGACGAAATCAGTGAAATGGATCTGAATCTGCAAGCCAAACTTCTGCGTGTGATTCAAGAAAGAGAAGTGGAACGTTTAGGCAGTCGTAAAAGTGTTCAATTGGATGTTCGCGTTCTTGCAACGAGTAACCGAGATCTTAAGCAGTATGTATTGGAAGGCAACTTCAGAGAAGATCTGTATTACCGATTGAACGTTTTCCCAATCACTTGGCCGGCATTGTGCGAACGAGTTGGAGACATAGAGCCTTTGGCGCAGCATCTAGTAGAGCGCCACTGTAAGAAGCTCGGCTTACCTGTTCCTCAATTTAATTCAGAAGCGGTGAGAAAACTGCTGGGCTATACCTGGCCTGGGAATGTCAGAGAATTAGATAACGTCGTTCAGCGTGCGCTGATTCTAAGTGATAACCAGAACATCACCGGTGAACATATTTTACTGGAAGGCATAGATTGGCAAGACGCAAATAGCCTACAGCAGGTGGTGGAGTCTGGTAGCGCCGCGCCTACGGTTAAGCCAGTGGCGGAAGTGGATTCTCCCTATCAAAACTCAGTCTCGTCTTCCGGCCTCGGCGGTGAGCTTAGAGATCAAGAGTACAGCATCATCTTAGACACGCTTGTGGAGTGTAATGGTCGCCGCAAAGAAATGGCGGAAAAATTGGGCATAAGCCCGAGAACGTTACGCTATAAGTTGGCGAAAATGAGAGATGCAGGTATCGATGTTCCTGGCTAAATATGTATCAAATTAGTCGTTTACAATATGGCGTAATAATTGCATTAATTGGTTAGGAATTAGCATAAGTCAAAGAATTGGCATTAGAGGTTGTTATGAGAATCGATGGTCTTCAGGGAGAGATGCAAGCGCTTAAGCTTGAGGCGACAAACACAAAGCCTACGGCCACTGGACACACGGTAGGTGCGGATTTTGGCAATATGTTGACCAAGGCGATTAATAACGTGAATGGTTTACAGAAAGCATCGGGCAATTTGCAGATGCGCTTTGACCGCGGTGACGAAGACGTTTCTCTTTCAGATGTCATGATTGCTCGAAATAAATCGAGTGTTGCTTTTGAGGCGACAATACAAGTACGAAACAAGCTTGTTGAATCGTACAAAGAACTTATGAACATGCCAGTATAGATTAGGTAATTGACCGTGGCCGACGATACCCAAACAACAGACTTAGCGCTATCAGATTCAGCAGACAGTACCGCGATGGTGAGCTCTGATCTTGATGCGCACGCACAGAACCCCGATCTAGACGAAAAGAGTTCATCGAAATTTGATATGGCAATCGGTGATTTAGATTTGCTTCGTCAAGTGGTTCTCGTCCTTTCTATTTCTATCTGTGTCGCTCTAATAGTCATGTTGTTTTTCTGGGTTAAAGAGCCTGAAATGCGCCCATTAGGTGCCTATGAAACAGACGAACTTATCCCGGTTTTAGATTACCTCGATCAACAGAAGCTGGAATACCGACTCGACGGTAACACCATACTTGTGCCTGTTGGCGAATATAACAGTTTGAAGCTTAATCTATCTCGCGCTGGTCTGAACCAAACGAGCAACGCTGGCGATGAGATTTTAATGCAAGACATGGGCTTTGGCGTATCACAGCGCCTAGAGCTAGAACGTCTTAAATTAAGCCGTGAACGTCAGCTTTCCAAAGCAATGGAAGAGATGAACCAAGTGCGAAGAGCACGCGTGTTACTTGCATTGCCTAAGCAGAGTGTGTTTGTTCGACACAATCAAGAAGCCTCTGCATCTGTTTTCCTTACGCTTAGAACCGGCACCAATTTACGACAGACAGAAGTTGATTCTATCGTCGATATGGTTGCGAGTGCTGTACCAGGAATGAAACCAACTCGCGTGACGGTGACCGATCAACACGGTCGATTGCTCAGCTCTGGCTCTCAAGATCCAGCGTCAGCCGCTCGTCGTAAAGAGCATGAGTTAGAGCGCAAGCAAGAACAAGCGATGCGCGAAAAAATTGACTCTGTTCTTATCCCAATCTTAGGTTTTGGTAACTACACCGCGCAAGTGGATATTGAACTGGATTTCAGTGCGATTGAGCAGACAAGAAAACAATTTGATCCCAATACCCCTGCGACTCGAAGCGAATATACGCTAGAAGATTACAATAACGGAAACGTTGTTGCGGGTGTTCCTGGAGCGCTCAGTAACCAGCCTCCAGCCGATGCGTCCATCCCTCAAGATGTTGCTCAAATGAAAGATGGCTCGCTACTGGGTCAAGGCTCTGTGCACAAAGAAGCCACTCGAAACTTCGAACTTGATACCACGATTAGCCACGAGAGACGACAAGCGGGCACTGTGAATCGACAAACCGTTGCGGTCGCGATCAAGAACCAAAGTTCCGTCAACCCTGAAACGGGCGAGACGACGTATACCGCATTGAGTGAAGGTGACCTAAATTCAATTCGTCAGGTGTTGATTGGTGCGGTTGGTTTTAACGAAAGCCGTGGTGATTTACTCAATGTATTGAGCATGAACTTTGCTGTACCAGAGATGGAAACCATTGCTGATGTGCCAATTTGGGAGCACCCGAACTTCAATGATTGGATTCGCTGGTTTGCGAGTGCATTAGTCATCGTTGTTGTGATTCTTGTGTTGGTTCGCCCGGCTATGAAGAAACTGCTCAACCCTGCTGCTGATGAAGATGAAGGGATGTACGGACCTGATGGCATGCCAATCGGTGTGGACGGTGAAACTAGCCTGATTGGCGGTGACATTGAGGGTGGCGAACTGTTTGAGTTTGGTTCAAGCATTGATTTACCTAATCTCCATAAAGACGAAGATGTACTTAAAGCGGTACGTGCATTAGTGGCTAATGAACCTGAGCTTGCTGCTCAAGTTGTGAAGAATTGGATGGAAGATGCCTAACGATATTGTACCCCAAGAAGATGGGGCCAACGGTGACGAACAGACCGTCGACATTTCAACGATCACGGGTGATGAAAAAGCCGCGATTCTGCTGTTGAGTCTTAATGAAGAAGATGCTGCGGGTATCATTCGTCACTTAGAACCGAAGCAAGTTCAGCGTGTTGGTAGTGCCATGGCGCAAGCCTCAGATCTTAGCCAAGAAAAAGTGGGTGCAGTGCATCGTGCATTTTTGGAAGACATCCAGAAATACACCAACATTGGTATGGGCAGCGAAGACTTTATGCGTAATGCACTTGTTGCTGCTCTTGGTGAAGACAAAGCCAACAACCTTGTTGACCAAATATTGTTGGGTACGGGCTCTAAAGGTCTGGATTCATTGAAATGGATGGATCCACGTCAAGTGGCCAGCATTATTATTAATGAACACCCTCAGATTCAAACTATCGTTCTGTCCTATCTAGAGGCGGATCAATCCGCTGAGATCTTATCTCAGTTTGCGGAACGTGACCGTTTAGATCTCATGATGCGAATTGCTAACCTTGAAGAAGTTCAACCATCTGCACTGGCTGAGTTGAACGAAATCATGGAGAAACAGTTTGCTGGTCAAGCTGGTGCTCAAGCAGCCAAAATTGGTGGCCTGAAAGCAGCCGCTGAAATCATGAACTACATGGATACCAATGTTGAAGGGGCGCTTATTGACCAAATTCGCGACCAAGATGAAGATATGGCAACGCAGATTCAAGATCTTATGTTTGTCTTTGAAAACCTCATCGAAGTTGACGATCAAGGTATTCAAAAGTTGCTGCGTGATGTCCCTCAAGATGTCCTACAAAAGTCTCTTAAAGGGGCTGATGATGGACTACGAGATAAGATATTCAAGAACATGTCGAAACGTGCTGCTGAGATGATGGCCGACGATTTGGAAGCAATGCCTCCAGTAAAAGTATCGGATGTAGAAGCGGCGCAGAAAGAGATCCTTGCGATTGCAAGACGCATGGCCGACAACGGCGAAATCATGCTTTCTGGTGGTGCGGACGAGTTCCTATAATCATAGTGATCGCTTGAGTCTAAAATTTGAATGGCGCTTTGTGGCGCCTGTTCTCCAATTTAACGTGCAGAGCTCGACTATTTGATACGACGACGTCTCACGTATCTCGAATAAAGAATTAAGGTACGCCATGTCAGGTGAAAGAAAACGAGGCTTTTTACGCCTCGATAACGACTCCGAAGCTCAGCCTAAAAAATGGGGCTTACCTGACTATGGGGCAGAGGTAAATAAAGAAGCCAAAGACACGGCCATGAACTACGACCCAGGGTGGGTGCCTAGTTTTGATGAACCGGTTGAAGAAGCCCCCGTTGAACTCACCGACGCAGATATTGAAAATATTAAGCAATCGGCGTATCAAGAAGGCCTACTGCAAGGGCAAGAAGCCGGCTTCAAACAAGGCTACGAAAAAGGCAAAGAGCAGGGGCTAGAAGAAGGCCATAAAGAAGGCCTAGAATCTGGCCAGACTGAAGGCTTAGTGGCCGCTCAGGAACAGATAGATCAGCAGGTGCAAACTTTTGTCGGCCTGGCTAACCAGTTCGCGCAACCTCTTGAACTTATGAATGCTCAGGTTGAAAAGCAGTTGGTAGACATGGTGCTTATCTTAGTCAAAGAAGTGGTTCACGTAGAAGCGCAAACCAACCCTCAAGTCATCCTCGATTCTTTAAAACAATCTGTGGAAGCGCTGCCTGTTTCTGGTCACGCAATCACCCTAAAACTTCATCCAGAAGATGCAGAGATCATTCGCCAGTCTTATGGTGAGAAAGAACTCGATTTTCGTAATTGGACGCTGCATACGGAGCCTGCCCTTAACCGTGGCGATGTACAAATTGAAGCGGGTGAGTCGAGCGTTAACTACCGACTGGAAGAGCGCGTTCGCTCGGTTATCTCTAGCTTTTGTGGCAGTAATCGTCATCAAGGTGGCGAGTAATGTTGCCATTAGCCGAACGCCTCAACCAATACAAAACTCATGGGGTCAGCTGTAAACCGGTTGCATCTGGGAAATTGGTGAGAGTGGTAGGGCTGACCTTGGAAGCGACAGGGTGTCGTGCGCCAATTGGCAGCTTATGTTCGGTTGAAACCATGTCTGGTGAAATGGAAGCTGAAGTCGTTGGCTTCTCAGGTGATAATCTCTATCTCATGCCAAGTGAGCAAATCACGGGCGTTTTACCCGGTGCGAAAGTGACGCCACTGACGACGGACGTTGGCCTGCCTGTGGGCATGGAGCTGCTTGGCCGTGTCATTGATGGTGTCGGAAACCCGATCGACGGTCTTGGCGCTATCTATACCGAAAAGCGCGCCGCTTTTAATTCCGCTCCTATTAATCCACTGTCACGTAAACCCATCACTGAACCGTTAGACGTAGGCCTAAAAGCGATAAACGGCCTACTCACCGTCGGCAAGGGCCAACGAATTGGGCTGTTTGCCGGTTCAGGTGTCGGTAAGTCAGTCACTCTCGGAATGATGACCAGAGGAACAACGGCTCAGGTTGTCGTTGTTGGCCTGATCGGTGAGCGTGGACGAGAAGTGAAAGAGTTTATTGAAGAGATCCTAGGAGTCGATGGACGACAGCGTTCCGTTGTTGTTGCCGCGCCTGCTGACTCTTCACCATTGATGCGATTAAAAGGTTGCCAGACGGCGCTCACGGTTGCGGAATATTTTCGAGATCAAGGGCTCGATGTTCTGCTTTTAATGGATTCACTAACTCGATTTGCCCAAGCTCAGCGTGAGATTGCACTGTCAGTCGGTGAGCCTCCCGCCACGAAAGGCTACCCGCCCTCGGTATTTGCGAAATTGCCTGCGTTGGTGGAAAGAGCAGGTAACGGGAGTGAAGAACAAGGGTCGATTACCGCTTTCTTTACCGTATTGACTGAAGGTGATGATCTGCAAGACCCCATTGCCGACGCCTCACGTGCCATATTGGACGGTCACGTGGTACTTTCTCGTGAAATGGCTGATGCAGGGCACTATCCGGCGATTGATGTAGAAAAATCGGTAAGTCGAGTGATGCCTCAGATCACTTCTGAAGAACACATGTTAATGTCGAAAGCGGTGAGACAAGTGCTGTCAATTTGTCGCAAAAACCAGGACTTGGTTTCAATTGGTGCTTATAAACCAGGCAGTGATCAGGCGATAGACAGTGCATTTACGCTCAAACCTCGATTGGACGAGTATCTGCAGCAAAGTATGAAAGAGAGCGTACCGTACGCAATGTGCGTGGGCATGCTTAAAAACGTACTACAGATAGAGTCATAGCGATATGGATAATGCGTTAGGGTTCTTGCTGGAACAATCTAAAGATCGCGAAGACCAAGCGGTATTGGCACTTAACCAGGCTCGCTCTGAACTCGATAATTATTACGATCAACTTTCACAAATTGAAAAGTATCGCCTTGATTATTGCCAGCAATTGATCGATCGCGGAAAGCAGGGGTTAACGGCCAGTGAATATGGCCACCTTAATCGATTTCTAACCCAATTGGATGAAACGCTCGCCAAACAAAAACTGGCAGAGGAGCACTTTAAAAGCCAAGTGGATAACTGCCAAGAGCACTGGTTAGAAGTGCGAAAACAACGTCGTTCTTATGAATGGTTATTAGAAAAGAAACAGTCCGAGCAGCAGAAGCTTCAAGACGCTCGAGAGCAGAAGCAACTGGATGAGTTTTCAACCCTTCAGTTTAGTCGCATCAAATCGAAGCGAGATCTCTTTTAGCTAAAACTCTTGGCGTACTTCTTGCAATTATCTTGAGTTAAATAGCGTTTAGGAGCTTCCATTCATCCTATTTGCCGCTGAGATAATGAGAACGAAGTAAACCGTTTCCTTGCTAAGAGTGTTACCGATATGAATATAAATCTTACGCCAGTTTCCGATAGCCCAAAAACTAAAGCCACTGCTTCTGTTGGTAGCGGGGCTGCATCTGAAGTGTCTGATGCAACTTCGACTGAATCGGGTGGCTTTTTTGCTGCATTCTCTGAGATGGTAGGTGATTTAATCGATGGTGATGAAACGGCAAAGAATGCGCCAGTAGATGGGGCCGAGAAGGAAGGGCAAGCCGTTGATTCTGAAGGGGCGGATGGAAAGAGTGTCGCTAAAGCAAGTGATTCAGAAAGCGATGAAAGTGCCGATGCACTTTTAAAGCAAGCGAATGCATCTGATACTGATAGCAAGGCAGTAAAGAGCGCAACCGATGAGGAAGATAAGTCGCTCGATAAAGCGGTGACCATGGCTAAGTCAGATAAAGAAAACCAAGAACAAAGCTCTAAGAGTGCGTCTCAGACGGTGAGCGAGAGTGATGAGTTACTCGATCGTTTGAATGAATCAAATAACGCACTTAAGGGGAATAACGGCAAACCATTGCCTCAGCAAGAAGATGATGGTGATCCTGCCGCCAAAGTTCCAGCGGTAGCAACCGGGACCAAAGAGCAGGAAACCCAAGCTATCAAGCAGGCGGCGAACAAGGAAAAAGTAGATTTGACTATAGAAGGTGGTCAAAGCACTGCGGCGGAACTCCCTGAATCAATCAAACCCTTTATACAAGGTGAACAGCTCGACAGCAGTCTGGCTAAAAGTGATGTTGCCACTATGTCAGTGCAAGACGGTTCAGCAAAAAATACAGATAAAGACATGCTAGCGGCGGCAGTAGCGGGTAGTCAGATGGTCAATCAAGACGATGAGATAGCCAACGCTGCGCAGTTAACTCAGGTATCCCCTTCTAAAGGTCAACCAGTAGAAGGTGTTGACCCACGAGCAGATACACAGGCAATGCAGACGGTCGGTTCAGTGAGCGCTGCTGATACGAGCCAAATAGAGCAAGAAGCCATAGTCGCAGCAGGAATGGGAGCCAGTGCTATTGCTTGGAATAACCCAGCTTCGGCTGAACAGGCTGCGCTTGATGAAGTCGCAATGAAAGCGTCGAGAGGCCAAGTACCTGTTCCACAAAATCAAGCTGCAGTTGCTGCCTCAGTCCAGCAGGCGCTCAATCAACAACATCAAACAGCAGCGCAAGCAATGTCTCCATTGGATAAAATCGCAATGGAAAATATGGCCTCTTCTATGCCTGCTGATTTAACGCAAGCTCAATTGCAACAAATGGTGGCGGCAAACAGCGCACTGCCAACGGGTGTGCATGGTCAAGCGAGCAATCAGGCTGCGTTGAAAGCAGCATTAGGATTAAAAGCGGCCAATGGGATTAACTCAGCCCAATCAAATGATCCAAAAGACGCGGCGTTAGCTCAACAAATTGCGCAAGCAGCAGGCCAGCAGCCGGGTATCACCGCAACACGTACAGATGCAGCGGCACAGGCACAAGCCCCTATGCCACTGAATAGGGAAATGGCCACGGATCAAATGGCTGAGCGTGTGCAAATGATGATGTCGAAGAACCTGAAAAATATTGATATTCGACTTGACCCACCTGAGTTGGGAAGAATGCAAATTCGCATGAACATGAATGGCGACAATACCGCGGTTCACTTTACAGTCAGTAACCCTCAGGCAAGAGAAATGATAGAGCAATCCATGCCAAGATTACGCGAAATGTTGGCTCAACAAGGCATGCAATTGGGGGATTCTTCTGTTCAGCAGCAAAGTGCTGGGCAACAACAAGGTCGTTATGCCGCACAAGAAAACCAACAATCTGGTCAAGCTTCAGGCAGCCAAGCCACAAATGGTGACGAAAACCTTGATTCAGGCACAAAAGTTGATTTGAATGTCACAACAAAGCGTGATGGAATCAGTTATTACGCTTAAACTATACAAAACAGAATGATAGAAAGAGAAAATTGAGACGGATATGGCTGACGAAGAATTAGAACAAGAAGCACCCAAAGGAAAAAGTAAACTCTTAATCATTATTATTGCTGTCGTTGTATTGCTCGTTGGCGGCGGTGGTGCTGCATTTTTCTTGATGGGTTCAAGCGAACCTGATGGCGCTGAAGCTGAAATGCAAGCTGCGGTGAATATTCCAGAAGAACCTGTCGCGTATGTAAATATCCCCCAACCGTTTTTATTCAACGTGACTGGGGATTCTCGCGATAGGCTGGTACAAATAAAAGTTCAGTTAATGGTGCGCGGCAGTGAAAACGAAAATCTCGCTCGCTATCACTCTCCACTTATTGAAAGTGCTTTGCTAGGGACTTTTGCATCTGCAACGGTTGATCAGCTGCGCAGTGCGAATGGTCGTGTAGAGTTGCGCGAAAAAGCGAGCGAAGACATTAAAGCGAATTTGACGCGTGCGGTTGGTCACTCTGTGATTGAGCGAGTCTTGTTTACCGATTTTGTAATCCAATAGGTGTGACGTGACCGATCTATTAAGCCAAGATGAAATTGATGCGCTCCTTCACGGTGTTGATGATGTCGATGAAGTGGAAGATGAAGCTGAGGTAGATAATGCCTCGGCGGTTAACTTTGATTTCTCTTCGCAAGACCGAATTGTCCGCGGACGAATGCCGACGCTTGAGCTCATTAACGAGCGTTTTGCGCGGCACTTGAGGATCAGCCTATTTAATATGCTGAGAAAAACGGCGGAAGTGTCAATTAACGGCGTACAAATGATGAAGTTTGGTGAATACCAAAATACATTGTATGTCCCAACCAGTTTAAACATGGTTCGATTCAGACCGCTGAAAGGAACGGCGCTCGTGACAATGGAAGCGCGACTGGTGTTCATCCTAGTAGAGAACTTTTTCGGTGGTGATGGACGTTTCCATGCCCGTATTGAAGGTCGTGAATTTACGCCAACGGAAAGACGAATCGTTCAGCTCCTACTCAAGATAGTTTTCGAAGATTACAAAGAAGCTTGGTCTCCGGTAATGGGGGTCGAATTTGAGTATCTGGATTCAGAAGTAAACCCAAGCATGGCGAATATTGTCAGCCCAACAGAAGTGATTGTTGTGAGCTCCTTCCACATTGAAGTGGACGGTGGCGGTGGTGACTTCCACGTTGTGATGCCTTACTCCATGGTTGAACCTATTCGCGAGCTGCTTGATGCGGGTGTTCAATCGGACAAAATGGAAACGGACATTCGTTGGAGCTCTGCACTCCGTGAAGAGATCATGGATGTTCCCGTTAATTTCCGAGTGAACTTACTAGAACAAGACATTTCTCTGCGTGATCTGATGGAGCTTCAAGCAGGGGATATTATTCCGATTACCATGCCAGAACACGCCACCATGTTTGTTGAAGAACTGCCGACGTACCGAGTCAAGATGGGCCGATCCGGTGAAAACCTAGCAGTTCAAGTATCAGAAAAAATTAAACGCCCAGATGTAGTTAAAACGGATCTCGCTTTCCTCGGCAAAGACATCATGTCCGAGTTTGAAAATGATGATGGCGACGATGATGACGAGTATTAAGAGTAGGTAATAAAGAATGAGTGAACCAAGTGACGACCAGAAACTAGCCGACGAATGGGCTGCTGCGTTAGGGGAAGATCCGGCTGCGCCAGAAGTTGACGTTGACGATATTCTTGCTGCTCCGCTTGATGAGTTACAAGATACATCTTCACCAATTTCAGATGATGAACGTCGTAAGCTTGATACGATTTTAGACATTCCAGTGACTATTTCTATGGAAGTAGGGCGATCTCAGATTAGTATCCGAAACTTGCTGCAACTGAACCAAGGTTCGGTTGTGGAACTTGAGCGCGTTGCGGGTGAATCGCTTGATGTATTGGTTAACGGTACGTTAATTGCCCACGGTGAAGTCGTTGTCGTCAATGACAAGTTTGGTATTCGTTTAACCGATGTTATTAGCCAAACTGAGCGTATTAAGAAGCTTCGATAATCCAGCTTGTAGATAACCGAGAAGTAAACGTAATTAATGAAATTCGCAGTATTAGGGCTATCTTTAATGTCATTTAGCTCGATGGCAGCAACGGGTACTCAGTTAGATTTAGCGACCACGGTAGGGTCGCTTTTATTCGTTATTGCTTTGATTGTCGTGTTGGCCTGGGCGTTAAAAAGAATGCGCGTGCCAACAATGATGAACCAGAAAGGGCTGAGTATCGTTCGTCAGATATCAGTTGGCACGAAAGAACGAATTATGATCGTGCAAGCTGGGGAAGATCAGTTCTTGGTTGGTGTCACAAGTCAGTCGATACAACTTATCTCAAAGCTTGATACCCCGATTACTCAGGAGGAGTTAGCGTCCGGATCGTTTGCAGACCAAATGAGCCAGCTATTGAAGAAAAATGGTTAAACTTAAACGTTTCATGCCACTGATACTCGCTTTTGTATTGGCAATTTTTGCTTCGGCATCTTTTGCTCAAGAAGAACTAGAGACGCCGATTCCTTCTACAGCAGCGGGCGCTTCGAGCGTGACTGTGACCGCGATGGAAAACGATCAAGGCGCTTCTCGCAGTACCGCTTCCGGCAGTGTGAGTGGAGGCGGTGGCATTCCTGCGTTTACGATGACCGCAAACCCAAACGGTGGTGAAGACTACTCGGTTAATATCCAGATACTGGCACTCATGACCATGTTGGGCTTTTTGCCTGCCATGGTTATTTTGATGACCTCGTTTACCCGTATCGTGGTGGTCATGTCGATTTTGCGTCAAGCAATGGGTTTACAACAAACACCATCGAATCAAGTGATCATTGGTATCGCTATCTTCCTGACCTTTTTCATCATGTCACCGGTGATCAATAAGATAAACGAGGACGCCGTACAGCCATACTTGAACGAATCCATCACGGCGAGACAAGCGTTCGACACGGCGCAAGAGCCGTTAAAAGCCTTCATGCTGAAACAGACACGTGTTAAAGATCTCGAAACGTTTGTGAAAATCTCTGGCTCTACGGTCAATCAACCGGAAGATGTCTCCATGGCGGTCTTGATTCCAGCGTTTATTACGTCTGAGCTCAAGACGGCTTTCCAAATTGGCTTTATGCTCTTTTTGCCTTTCTTGATTATTGACCTTGTCGTGGCGTCCATTTTGATGGCTATGGGTATGATGATGTTGTCACCCATGATCGTATCTTTGCCATTTAAACTCATGCTGTTTGTACTTGTCGATGGATGGAATCTTATACTCTCCACCTTGGCCGCAAGTTTTGCATTGTGACGGGAGATAACCATGACTCCTGAGCTGTTTGTTGAAATCTTTAGAGAAGCCCTTTGGATGGTGCTGTTGATGGTTTGTGCCATCATCATCCCTAGTCTTCTGGTGGGTTTAGTGGTTGCTGTCTTTCAGGCGGCGACATCAATCAATGAACAGACACTGAGCTTTTTACCTCGTCTAATCGTCACGCTTCTTGCGTTAATGCTGTTTGGCCATTGGATGATGCAGATATTAATGGACTATTTCTTTGGCATTATCGAACGATTGCCGCAGTTGCTCTATTAGAGGCGGCTTATGGAATACCCTGCTGATGTTGTTTTAGAGTTTATTGCCAACTTCTTTTGGCCGTATACTCGAATAGCCGCCATGTTGATGGTGATGTCGGTAACCGGAGCTCGATTTGTCCCTTCTCGTGTTCGTTTGTATCTAGGCTTAGCAATCACGCTGGCAGTATCTCCGGCCATTCCTACTGTACCTAAAGAGCTTGAATTGCTCTCTTTTGAAGGTTTTCTTACGGTTTTAGAGCAGGTTATCATTGGCGTTGCGATGGGAACCATCACTCAGTTCATGATTCAAACGTTCATCATCTTAGGTCAAATATTGGGTATGCAATCGAGTTTGGGTTTCGCATCCATGGTTGACCCAGCCAACGGACAAAGCACGCCGTTACTTGGTCAGCTTTTTATGTTCTTGGCGACAATGTTCTTCTTATCGACTGATGGCCACCTAAAAATGATTCAACTCGTGGTATACAGTTTTGATAGTTTGAAAATTGGTTCGGGATCGCTCACCACGGTTGATTTTCGTGAGATTGCTTTGTGGTTGGGTCTGATGTTTAAGACGGCATTGAGTATGGCGCTGTCGGGCATTATTGCCTTGCTAACCATAAACCTTTCTTTTGGCGTTATGACGCGTGCTGCGCCACAATTAAACATATTCTCACTCGGTTTTGCTTTTGCTCTATTGGTTGGTCTATTGATTTGTTGGTACATCTTAGGGGGGCTCTTCAGTCATTACGAACTATTTTGGATCGAAGGTGAGCAGCAAATATGTCGTTTGATTCAATTGGATTGTTAGCGCTCGGGAAATTAGGAAATTAGATGGCAGAAGATTCAGGTCAAGAACGCACAGAAGACGCCACGCCCAGACGCTTGCAGCAGGCCCGCGAAAAAGGGCAGGTTGCAAGGTCAAAAGAACTGGCGTCAGTATCGGTGTTGATCGTTGGGGCTATTGCTCTGATGTGGTTTGGCGAGTCGTTAGGAAAAGAGCTGTTTAACTCGATGAGTCGCTTGTTCACTTTAAGCCGTGAAGAAGTGTTTGATATGAGTAAACTGGGCGAGATTGCTGTCGGTGCTTTGGCTAGCCTGCTCGGGCCACTTATCTTGATTCTTTCAATGTTATTTGTGGCGGCGCTTATCGGCGCAGCGGGTGTTGGTGGCGTGAATTTCTCGATGAAAGCCGCAATGCCTAAGGCTTCGAAAATGAACCCGCTAAGTGGCTTGAAAAGAATGGTTGGTGTTCAGAGTGGGGTTGAGCTTCTTAAGTCGATACTCAAAGTATCTCTTGTATCGGGCGTCGCGTTTTACCTGATTAATGCGTCGAAGAATGACCTTTTCCAATTGAGCATGGATGTCTACCCCCAGAATATTTTCCACGCCCTCGACATCTTATTGAATTTCATTCTTCTTATTAGCTGCTCATTACTGATTGTCGTCGCGATAGATGTGCCATTTCAGATTTGGCAGCACGCCGAAAAGCTTAAGATGACGAAACAAGAAGTGAAAGACGAACATAAAGATACGGAAGGTAAGCCAGAGGTCAAAGGGCGCATTAGGATGCT
Source organism: Vibrio sp. 10N.261.55.A7 (assembly GCF_002877365.1). Classification (GTDB taxonomy): domain Bacteria; phylum Pseudomonadota; class Gammaproteobacteria; order Enterobacterales; family Vibrionaceae; genus Vibrio. The sequence continues at coordinate 16,306 of NZ_MCWZ01000298.1, read as the reverse complement.
TCAGCGCGAAGCGGCCCAACGTCGAATGATGGCCGATGTCCCTGAAGCTGACGTCATTATTACTAACCCGGAACACTTTTCAGTCGCACTTCGTTATAAACAAAATGTCGATAAAGCGCCCGTTGTTATCGCGAAAGGGGCGGATCACATGGCACTCAAAATTCGAGAAGTGGCACGTGAACATGATATCTACGTGATACCTGCGCCACCGCTTGCAAGGGCTCTTTACCATACCACTGAGTTAGAGCAAGAGATCCCAGACGGGCTCTTTACCGCTGTCGCCCAAGTTCTTGCGTACGTTTTCCAGTTGAAGCAGTTCCGAAAACGAGGTGGGCAGAGACCTAAACTCGATGAAAACACGATGACGATACCAACGGACCTTCGCCACTAAACTTTACTCACGCAGTGAGTTTCCCTAGCGCTACTTTTCAGGAATCGATAATAAGATGAGTAACGCGCCATCTCCGCCAAATTCAAGCGGTGCCTGGTGAAATGCCATCACATCAGGGTGTTGGGCTAACCACAATGGCGATTTCTGTTTAAGAATATGTTTGCCAATACCGTGTTGAACACAGGCACAGTGGACATCATTCTTAATACAATAAGCAATCATCGCCCCCAACTCTCTTTTGGCTTCATTCTGAGTCATACCGTGCATATCTAAAAAGACATCCGGGACATACACACCACGACGTAGCCTTTTGACTTCGTACGTAGATACATCATCGCGTGCATAGCGTGTTGGCCCGTCTTGGCTTAAAAGTGGCACAAACTCGTCAGAGAAATAGAATTCAGTATCACTGGCTTCTCGAGCCGTGCGTTTGACTTCTTTTTGTTTAGCGTTTCTTTTTGGTGGCTGGACTATGGTATCCTGTCGCAACTTTTTTACGCCCTTTACTGCTTCAGTAAATAACGCAAAATCGTCATCCATATCGGTGTCTTTTTTGCTCATGTTTTGCTCATTGTCTTGCTAGTCGCTTGATAGCTTAACGTTTTAAACTTTAATAGCAGTATTGTAGCGCTTTTCGGAGGCAATTTTGGATAAGATTTTTGTAGAAGAAGCGGTATCGGAACTTCATACCCTTCAAGATATGATTCGTTGGACAGTCAGTCGTTTTAATGCCGCTAACTTATTTTACGGTCACGGCACTGATAACGCATGGGATGAAGCGGTTCAGCTTATCCTACCAACGTTATACTTACCTATTGATCTTCCTCCACATGTTTTGAACTCTCGCCTGACGAGCAGCGAGCGTCTGCGCATTGTTGAGCGTGTTGTGAAACGCATTAACGAGCGCACTCCTACGGCTTACTTAACCAATAAAGCTTGGTTCTGCGGTTTAGAGTTCTTTGTTGATGAGCGTGTTCTCGTGCCTCGTTCTCCAATTGGGGAGCTGATTGAGGCGCAATTCCAACCTTGGTTAACCGAAGAACCAGCGCGTATTATGGACATGTGTACTGGCAGTGCGTGTATTGCTATCGCGTGTGCTCATGCCTTCCCTGATGCGGAAGTCGATGCGATTGATATCTCAACCGATGCACTTCAAGTCTCTGAGCAAAACGTACAAGATCATGGGATGGAGCAGCAAGTTTTCCCTATTCGCTCCGATCTATTCCGTGACTTACCAAAAGATAAATATAATCTGATTGTGTCTAACCCACCGTATGTGGACGAAGAAGACATGAACAGCTTGCCGGATGAGTTCACTCATGAACCAGAACTAGGCCTAGCGGCAGGTACAGACGGGCTTAAGTTAGTACGTCGTATTTTATCAAATGCACCCGATTACCTAACGGATGACGGCATTCTTATCTGTGAAGTGGGTAACTCTATGGTTCATATGATGGAGCAATACCCTGAGATTCCATTTACTTGGATTGAGTTCTCGAACGGTGGCCATGGCGTCTTTATGATGACTCGCGATCAACTTGTCGCTTGCGCTGATGAGTTCGCTATCTATAAAGACTGATTCGCTTTCGGCAACGTCAAAATGTTAGAAACGTCAGCGTAATGCTGGCGTTTTTTATGAGCGTTACTTTCTGTGGCTCTAGAAAACCGAAATAGCGTGACTTTAGGGGTTTACATCAAACCGTATTAACGCCACTATGAAATAACTAAAAATTGAAGTGTAAAGCCCAATATACAGGGCCAAAAAGGTTGAGGAAGCAATGGCAGGAAACAGTATCGGACAACATTTCCGAGTCACGACATTCGGAGAAAGTCACGGTATCGCACTAGGATGTATCGTAGATGGGTGCCCACCAGGATTAGAAATCACTGAAGCTGATCTACAAAAGGATTTAGACCGTCGTCGTCCAGGTACTTCACGCTATACCACTGCACGCCGCGAAGCGGATGAGGTAAAAATTCTATCAGGTGTATTTGAAGGCCAAACGACAGGCACTTCGATTGGCCTATTGATTGAAAATACCGACCAACGCTCGAAAGATTATTCAGAAATAAAAGACAAATTCCGCCCAGGGCATGCCGACTACACATACCATCAAAAGTATGGGGTGCGTGATTACCGTGGCGGTGGCCGTTCGTCGGCGCGTGAAACCGCCATGCGCGTAGCTGCGGGGGCAATTGCCAAGAAATATCTGAAACAAGAATTTGGCGTTGAGGTTCAAGCGTACCTATCTCAAATGGGTGACGTTTCAATCGATAAAGTGGATTGGAATGAGATTGAAAACAATGCGTTCTTCTGCCCTGATGCCGATAAAGTTCCTGAGTTTGACCAGATGATTCGTGACCTTCTTAAAGAAGGAAACTCGATTGGCGCGAAAATTCAGGTTGTCGCAACGAAAGTACCCGTAGGACTCGGTGAGCCTATATTCGATCGTCTGGATGCGGATATTGCTCATGCCCTGATGAGTATTAATGCCGTGAAAGGCGTGGAAATTGGCGATGGTTTTGATGTTGTTAATCAAAAAGGCAGCGAACATCGTGATCCGTTAACGCCAGAAGGTTTTGCGAGTAATCATGCCGGCGGAATTCTTGGTGGTATCTCAACGGGCCAAGATATTGTTGCAAGTATCGCATTGAAACCGACATCGAGCATCACCGTACCAGGTGATACGATTACCAAAGAGGGTGAGCCTACACAACTGATCACTAAAGGTCGTCATGACCCTTGTGTCGGCATTCGTGCTGTCCCAATCGCAGAGGCGATGTTAGCGATTGTTCTGCTTGATCACTTGCTTCGTCATCGTGGACAGAACTTTGGTGTCACAACGGAAACGCCAAAGATCTAAGCTTTCATATTGAATAGAAATAGCGCCCTTAGTTGGCGCTATTTTTTTGAGCAAAATGTGGAGTCAAAAGGGTGACCAGTTCCTCCCATACCGCCTCACTGGCTTTTGAACGCGTTGTTCTTCCCAAGCAAACCAACTGAATTGGCACCGTTTCATCCGTTGTAAACGGCGTCAGTATCTTCACTAATTCACCGCTTGCCAATTCTTCGGCAATGAAATTGGGATCTATCATGGCTATTCCAAGCCCTGACTTTAGCATCTCGACTAACGCTCTCGCATCATCACTGGTTATCGCGGCCTCGACGTTGATGGACTCCATCGCCCCTACGGAGTTTTTGAATTGCCAGCAGTCGTGTGTGGTTGTGTTGTTTTTAAAGACAAGGCACTGGTGAGACTTTAGTTGGCTTGGCTCGCTAGGTGTACCCATATTCTCAATATAGTCAGGGCTTGCGACAAAGCACCACCGCTTAATACCAATCGCTCTCGCCACCATCGGAGAGTCTGGTAAGTTGCCTATTCGAATGGCGATGTCTACTTTGTTCTCCAGTAAGTCCGTGTTGTTATCATCAAAACTCAATTCCAGTCGGATCTGAGGAAATCGCGCCATAAGCGACTTAACATGGCTAAGTAAGTAACGTTGACCGATTAAGGTGGAACAACTGATGCGAACGAGGCCCTTAGGTTCAGCGTGTTGTTTCGAGATAAAGTCATCAACATGATTGAGAATGCTGGGCAGGGATTCAGTGATGCGCAGTAGATCTTCACCACTTTCTGTTAATGCAAGCTTACGGGTCGTTCTTTGCATCAACCTTTGGCCAACTAGCTCTTCTAATTGACTTATCTTCTTGCTCACTGAAGGTCGAGGTAAACCCATCTGATTGGCTGCGGCTTGAAAACTGCCGAGTTTTGCAACCAACCGAAAGACGGCAAGGTTCGGGAGCAATTTATGCGTATCATTGTCATTGGTAATCATATGGAACTAAATTGTTGACTTATTGGTATCTTATTGGAAATAAAATAATCCTTTATTCTTGGTTTAAAATCAACCAGAAGGAAAAGGTCATGACGCCAAAGACATATTTAATAACGGGTGGAACTGCGGGTATTGGTTACGCCACGGCCAAGAGCCTAAGCAAACAAGGGCACAGTGTTGTCATCACGGGTCGTAACGCAGAGAAAATTGAAAAAACAGTACGAGAGATACATGGCGATGTGATTGGAATCTTATGTGATAGTGCAAAGCATGAGGACACGACTGGTTTGGGTGATGCGCCTGAACTGCAGGGGATGAAGCTTGATGGTGTGGTGTTGAATGCTGGGGTTTATTTCCCTAATCAGTTCGGAGAAACGACACTGGATCAATTTTCTCAAACATTCGATGTTAACTTTAGAGCGCCGTTCTTTAGCCTGCAATCACTTTTGCCGCGGTTGAATGACCAGTGCAGTGTTGTCATGGTGTCTAGCTTGGTCGTGAACAAAGCGTTTGCCGACTCTTCCTTGTACAGTGCCAGTAAAATGGCATTAGAGGGATTCGTGTCGACTTTGAATGTAGACCTAGCCGCCAGAGACATTCGAATCAACAGTGTTAGGCCCGGTGTGACAGCGACTGAGATTCAGGGGAAAGCGGGCATGACGAAAGAGACACTAAGTGAGTTGAGAGAAGCGATGACAGCCACTGCGCTTGGCAGAATATTGGAAGCGTCCGATATTGTGCCTTCTATCGAATTTTTATTGTCCGACGCATCACTTGGAATGAGAAGTGCGGCGATTGATATCGATGCAGGGTTTGGCTTATAGCATTTTAAATATATTCAGTCTGACGGTGTTGCCGACAGACTGAATGTAAGATCAATGCACTGAGCCTTCGTGTTCTAAATGGAATGAGGGTAAGCGCCATTTGAATCGTACGGCAGCCATGCGTAACGTATAACCGAAGACTAGGGTTACGATGGTGGCAGTGACATCATTAATGCCAAACTCTAAAAGAGAGAGGTAGAGTGCAGAGGCCATTAACGCGACGGATGCATATAACTCTTGATGTAAAACCAAAGGCGTTTGTCGGCAAATAAGATCTCTCAACAGCCCTCCAAATACACCAGTGACAATCGCAGACACTAGGCAAATACCAATATGAAGCCCATTCCAAGCGCGACTTTTGTACCAATAATACTAAATACGATTAACCCAAGCGCATCTAAGCGTATGAATATCCCCTTGAGTTTGATGACCCATTTGGCAAGCCCTGTCGTGACGACACCCGCGATACACGTAATCGCTAAATACTCTGGGTTTTCTACCCAACCTAGAGGGTAGTGACCAAGCAGGATATCTCTCACGGTTCCGCCACCTATAGCCGTAGCACTAGCAACCAGCATGACACCAAACCAATCCATCTTTTTTTTGCCCGCACTTAAGGCGCCAGTCATGGCTTCTGCGGTAATCCCAATAATGTACAAAACGCTGAGTAACATATCGCGCTCTCTCTCAGTCAAATACAACACATCAAGCCGTGTGGCATGAGTAAAAAATGAAGCGAGAGTGTAGTAGTAATTGAGTTTTGTGACGAATGAAAATATGTACGCCAAATTCGTCTTTCAGATTAGGTATTGTAATGGCTTAGTGTGAATAGAGCGCTTTACCTTCGAATCAAAAAGCAGCAAAATGTTCGCGTTTACCGTGACCAACTTTTGAAATCCATGACTCATCAATATCAAGATATTATTGCTATTTTCAATCAGACCTTTTTTAACTCGTACAACACCAAGTTAGAGTTGGGGGGAGATGAGCCTGTTTACTTACCCGCCGACGCAGCAACTGCGTATCATCGAGTGATATTTGCTCGAGGTTTTTATGCTTCTGCACTGCACGAAATTGGACACTGGTGCGTGGCGGGGCCTCAGCGCCGTTTATTGGAAGATTTTGGCTATTGGTATGAGCCTGATGGTCGAACTGAACAAGTGCAAGCCGAGTTCGAAAAAGTTGAAGTTCGGCCTCAAGCGTATGAGTGGATACTATCAAAAAGTGCAGGCTTTCCTTTTACAGTGAGCTGTGACAACCTACACGGCGATTTTGAACCTGACCGTTTGGCTTTTATGAGCAAGGTTCATAAAGAAGTGTTAGGAATATTAGAACAAGGGTTACCTAAGCGAGTCGAGATGTTGTCAAACGCACTTCGCCATCACTATCAAGTTGAACCATTAAGCACTAGCCAATTTATCGTAAAATAAGAGAACACAAGGTATTTATAAAGAATGATTATTGAATTCGAAGAGCAGCTTTTAGAACTTATTGATGCACGAATAGAAACTGCTTCAGACGATGAACTTTTTGCTGGAGGCTATTTACGAGGCCATATTTCTTTATCTGTCGCATCGTGTGAAGAAGAAGGCATTGAGGATGTGTCGGTCGTTAAAACGCGAATTGAACAGAGTTTAGCGGATGCAAAAACAGAGCTAACGCCCGCTGATAGTGCCATTGTTCATGATCTGTGGTTAGAACTGCAAAACCTTGCATCTTGATTCATCGTTGTCGTGATATCAGACTCATTCAAAAATATTGAATGACTCAGTAGGATTATTCCTCTTGTTAGAAAATATAGGTCGGTTATTCTGAGCCTACTTAAACGAAACGACGAAGGGTCCATCATGAAAGTTATCGCATTCGGTGCTAGCACCAGCTCAACATCTATCAATAAAGCTCTAGCAACTTATTCAGCAAACTTGATTGAAGGCGCTGAAGTTAAGGTCTTAAATATCTCAGATTACAATGTTCCTATCTTCAGTGAAGACAAGGAAAAAGAGATCGGTCAAGCAGAAGGTGCTCAAGCTTTTCTTCGTGACCTATCAGAAGCGGATGCTTTTGTTATTTCATTTGCTGAGCACAACGGCCATTATCCAGCCGCGTATAAAAACCTATTTGATTGGGCGACACGAATTGATCGTTCAGTCTTCGGTGAGAAGCCAGCCGTTTATCTAGCAGCTTCACCCGGCCCTGGTGGCGCACAAACGGTACTAGGTGCAGCAGTGGGTTCAGCGCCTTACTTTGGTGGCAATGTAAAAGCGTCGGTTTCTGTACCAAGTTTCTACGATAATTTTGATTTTGAGACAGGTTCAATTACTGACGAAGGTCTTGCGGACAAAATCAAGCAAGCTGTTGCCTCATTGAGCTAACTCGTTGTTCATTGCCTCATTTAAAGGGGTCATGTGAATAATGAAACGTATCTAGTGAACAGTAAAAGCCCGAATAACATAATGTTACTCGGGCTTTTTAATTTCAGGTCTGAGGCTACGGTTATTATCTTTAGCCTGAACCACACCAATTAAGATTGCTTGTTCTTGTCTGCAACCCAACCCGCGGTAAGTGCCTTTCCTTTGCGCAAGCGTCTTACCCACATTCGGCTCGGGTGAATGGCTTCTAACACATCGGCGGGTAGAGGGAGCGGATCTCCACAAATTTGTGAGGCTAGCACTTCAGCAAGCAGTGGTGCGGAGCTTAATCCTCTAGAGCCTAAACCAATGAAGCAGTATAGGTTAGGGTAGCTGGTGACCGGTTTGATGGCATCTAAAGAATCGCGCTTAGGATTGAATTTATGCAGGTCCTGATATTGTGTTTTGATCGCATCAAGGTCGCCAACATTCCCCACAAATGGCAAGTGATCGCGACTGACGCTGCGGATACCTTGTCGTGATAGGTTGTCACTAGTATCCACTTCTTGGGCCCACGTTTGCTCAGGCAGACAGGCAGCAAGTCGCTTACCATTATGAGCTTGAACTTCTGCGTCAAATGCTTGATTGATATTACTTTTATCGTAGTTAGCGCCAATGCAGTGGTGGTTATTGTTGGTATTGTAAGGCGTTAAATATCCATCGAAACAAAGGACAGTCCTGAGCTTTTTCAGGTTTTCTGTCGTTGGAATGTGACTGACCTGCCCCTTAACGGGAGTGAGAGGGATGGTTTGAGTCTGCTCAAACTGGGTGAATTTATGACCGTTCGCAATCACAACTTGATCATGATGAGCAACAATATCACCGCTGGGTGTTTGTATTGTGAGTTGCCACTGACTCTTATCGTTCAACCATTCCAGGTTTGTGACCTGATGTTGGTAATTCGCCGTAATAGCAGAATATTCCTCAAGCGAATGAATCAGACCTTGAGTGAGTTGCAAAGGGCTAAGCCATCCACCAAGGGGAAAGTGGACACTTTCCATATTTGTGTCTAATCCAACGGTTTGATTGGTTTGTTCCGCACTTTGGTGGGCAATGAGATCTGTATGAAAACCTCCCTCTAGCATTCGTTCGAGCTTTTTACGAGAGCTATCATCCCACATCAATATGTTTACGCCGCACCAGTTGTGATCGAATGGAATATTCTCCGCGGCTTGATCTATAAATTGGCGAGCAAATAGCAACCCAGGGCCAAAAACACGAGAAACGTTTGAGGTGGATTCACTTAACAGTGGGTAAATAGCCCCTTGATTGTTACCAGAGGCATTGCCTGCAGGTTGGTCGTGCTCACAGTACAGAGTAATGTGTTTCCCTCGACGGCTTAGTGTTTTGGCGAGCGCAGCTGTCGCCACTCCGCCACCAATAATCGCAATATCTTTCGAACTAGAGGGCTCTGAAAGGTGGTACCAAGGCTTGATGTTCGTGTGATCTTGTTTGGTGTTTAGTTGGCCAGCAATCATTTCCCGCTTTGTTCCAAACCCTTTGACTTTCTTCATTTCAAAGCCTGACTCGATAAGACCTCGACGCACGAACCCTGCGGCTGTGAAAGTGGCGCAAGTACAGTCTTTTTTGGCCAGTTTTGCCATACCGTCAAATAGCGCTTGGTTCCACATTTCTGGGTTCTTACTGGGAGCAAAACCATCCAGGAACCAAGCGTCAACGAGCCCTTTCTTTGGTGTAGGGACGATAGGCATGCAATCCTTTATATCACCAAACCACAAATCAAGTGTCACAGCACCATCATCAAGAACGATTCGGTGGCATTCCGGTAATGCAATTGGGTAGTGTTCCTGCAATTTTTTTGCGTATTCTGCTAGCTCTGGCCACGACTGATGGGCCTTTTCCAAATCCGCGATGCTAATTGGGTATTTTTCGAAGCTAATGAAATGCAGCTCTTGTAATGCTGATGTAGGATTTTGAGTTTTAAATAAATCAAAACGCTGCCATGCAGCAAGAAAATTCAATCCAGTACCAAATCCGGTTTCGGCAATCACAAAGCGACGTTGTTGAGACTCAACCCAACGTTGATTGAGATGATTTTGGTCGAGAAACACATAGCGTGATTCTTCAAGACCGTTTGCATTCGAGAAATAGACATCATCAAATTGATCTGAAACGGGGGTGCCAGTGTCATTCCAGGCGAGTTGAGCGTGAGTAATTGAGGTCATATTGATTGAAATTCGCGATGTTGAGCCATATATATGAGACGATTGTACGAATTTATGGGAAAGCTGACCACTTTTGTTGGCCTTCTTAGTTATTATCTAGCGGAATTTTGAATTATAGGAAGGTCACATGAAACGAGTCGTAATCACCGGTATGGGTATTGTTTCAAGTATCGGTAACAACGTCGAAGAAGTTTTAGCATCTCTAAAAGCGGGCAAATCAGGTATCACAGCTTCAGAACAGTTCAAAGAAAAAGGCTTACGTTCTCAAGTTTGGGGTAACCTAAAAATGACGCCAGCTGAGCACATTGATCGCAAGAAAATGCGTTTCATGGGTGATGCGGCTGCGTTTGCGTACCTTTCTATGGAACAAGCTATTGCAGATGCGGGCCTGACTGAAGAGCAAGTATCGAATGATCGTACGGGTATCGTTGCGGGTTCTGGTGGTGCTTCATCACTAAACCAAGTCAATGCAGTCGATATTTTACGTGAAAAAGGCGTTAAGCGCGTAGGTCCTTACATGGTTCCACGTACGATGGCTTCAACGGTTTCTGCATGTCTTGCAACCCCATTTAAAATCCGTGGCGTGAACTACTCTATGAGTTCTGCATGTGCGACATCAGCACACTGTATTGGCCACGCAATGGAGCTGATCCAACTTGGCAAACAAGATGTTGTGTTTGCTGGTGGTGGTGAAGAGCTTGATTGGTCTTTGACTATGATGTTTGATGCGATGGGTGCACTGTCTTCAAAGTATAACGATACTCCAGAGCTGGCTTCTCGTACTTACGATGCAGACCGTGATGGTTTCGTCATCTCTGGCGGCGGCGGCATGCTGGTTATCGAAGAGCTTGAGCACGCAGTGGCTCGTGGCGCAAAAATCTACGGCGAGATCGTGGGTTACGGTGCGACTTCAGATGGCTACGATATGGTTGCTCCTTCTGGTGAAGGCGCGGTTCGTTGTATGAAAATGGCAATGCAAAACGTTGATGGCGTTGACTACGTGAACACTCACGGTACTTCAACTCCTGTTGGTGACGTGAAAGAACTTGGCGCTATTCAAGAAGTCTTTGGTGGTAACAGCCCTGCAATTTCTGCAACTAAAGCGATGACTGGTCACGCTCTAGGTGCTGCTGGTGTACACGAAGCGATTTACTCAACGCTGATGCTAGACAACGGATTTATCGCACCAAGCATTAACGTTGCAAACCTAGACGAAGCTGGCGAAGGCCTAGACATCGTAACAGAAGCTCGTGAACAAGAGCTAACAACAGTGATGTCTAACAGCTTTGGCTTCGGTGGAACGAACGCAACATTGGTCATCAAAAAATACCAAGGTTAGTGTTTCTCTATAACTGAGAGCACCAAAGCTAAGAACTGAATGACGCTCGAAAGAGCTCGACAGTTTCCAGAGCTGACTGACCTATTTTCTAGGTTGGTTGAACAGACGCAAAATTTTGTCCCAAGGAGAGCGGGACAAATTCCTTTTGTTCTGGATGTTTGCCCGATTGATTATTCAATCGGGCATTTTTCGTTTTAGGGATGCCTATTTCAAATATCGATACGGATTCAGCCCTTTATTTATAATGTATTCCAATTGCGACTCGACACCGTGTGTGGAATTTAGCACAATCATTTCAATTCATATTTGGGTCGATAGACCCCAACAAAAGTACTCTCTAAATGAAAATCTTAATTGACGAAAATATGCCTTATGCTGAAGCGCTTTTTAGCCAGCTAGGGGAAGTGACTATGAAGTCTGGCCGCACATTAACGGCTGACGACCTAGTTGACGTAGATGCCTTGATGATCCGCTCTGTCACCAAGGTAAATGAGTCATTAATCAGCAAAGCTAATAAGCTAAAGTTTGTCGGTACTGCGACGGCTGGTATGGATCACGTCGACCAAGAATTGATGAAAGAGCGTGGTATTTTCTTCACTGCGGCACCAGGTTGTAACAAGGTGGGTGTGGCTGAGTATGCGTTCAGTGCGATGATGGTGTTGGCTCAGCAACACGGTTTTTCAGTTTTTGATAAAACGGTTGGTATTATCGGCTGTGGTCAAGTGGGCAGCTACTTAGCGAAATGCTTAGAAGGTATTGGTATTAAAGTCTTGCTTAATGATCCTCTAAAACAACAAGAGGGCGATACTCGTGAGTTCACTGAATTAGACACTCTGCTTGAGCAATCTGATGTCATCACATTGCATACGCCAATCACTAAAACAGGTGAATTCCCAACGCATCACTTGATCAATGAGCAAGTGCTCAACAGTTTCCGCGCGGATCAAATTCTGATTAATGCCGCTCGCGGCCCAGTTGTTGATAACCAAGCACTAAAAGCTCGCCTGCAAAAAGGCGATGGTTTTACTGCGGTTCTGGATGTGTTCGAGTTTGAACCTGAAGTCGACTTTGAACTTCTTCCGCTACTCGCTTTTGCCACTCCTCACGTAGCGGGCTACGGTTTAGAGGGCAAAGCGCGCGGTACTACGATGATATTTAACAGCTATTGTGAATTTTTAGGTACTGAACAGCGTGCTTATGCGAGCGATCTTCTGCCGACAGCGCCTGTGCCTCAAATGAAATTAGATAGAGCTTGGGACGAAGCAACACTGCACAATTTGACTCAGTTGATCTATGATGTGCGCAAAGACGACGCCTTATTCCGTCGCAATATCGCTACGCCGGGTTCTTTTGACAAGATGCGTAAAGAATATTGGGACCGCAGAGAGTACAGTGCAGTCGAGTTAACGGGCGGTGAATCTTGTAATTTAACGCCGTTATCTAAACTCGGTTTTATGGTAAAGCCAACTTTATAAAAGAGAGAAACAATGAGCCAAGAATTTAATATTGCTATTTTAGGTGCGACTGGTGCGGTTGGTGAAACCATTCTTGAAGTACTTAAAGAGCGTAAATTCCCTGTCGGTGAAATGCACTTACTAGCAAGTGAACGTAGTGAAGGCAAAACTTCCCGTTTTAACGGCAAAACAATACAAGTACAAAACGTAGAAGACTTCGATTGGTCTCAAGTACATATTGCGTTTTTCTCTGCAGGTAGTGAACTTTCAGAGCGTTGGGCTCCAATCGCGGCTGACGAAGGTGTTGTCGTTATCGATAACACATCACGTTTCCGCTACGAGTACGATGTTCCTCTGGTTGTGCCAGAAGTGAACCCTGAAGCGATTGCTGAGTTCCGTAACCGTAACATCATCGCGAACCCTAACTGTTCTACTATCCAAATGGTAGTGGCTCTGAAACCAATTCACGATGAAGTTGGGTTAGAGCGTATCAACGTATCGACCTATCAGTCGGTTTCTGGCGCCGGAAAAACAGGTATTGATGAGTTAGCTGGTCAAACGGCTAAGCTTTTGAATGGCACGCCTGCAGAAACGGACGCATTTCCTCAGCAAATCGCATTTAACTGTATCCCTCAAATCGATGAGTTTACCGAAAACGGTTACACTCGCGAAGAGATGAAAATGGTGTGGGAAACGCAGAAAATCTTCAATGACTCGTCCATTACCGTTAACCCAACGTGTGTTCGTGTGCCAGTATTTTACGGTCACGCCGAATCACTTCATGTCGAGACTCGTTCTCCAATTGGCGCAGAGCAAGCTATCCAGCTGCTAGAGGACACGGAAGGCGTTGAGGTTTTCCAGAATTTGGACTTCCCAACTCAGGTACGTGATGCAGGTGGTAAAGACCATGTCATGGTTGGACGTATTCGCAATGACATAAGCCATCATAGTGGAATCAACATGTGGGTGGTTGCGGATAACGTTCGTAAAGGCGCAGCAACAAACGCCGTTCAAATCGCGGAAATATTGATCAGAGATTACTTCTGATCACTGCTTTAAGCACGTAAGCCTTTTATCAATAAAGCCTCTCTGACGCGAGAGGCTTTTTTAATGGGTGTAAATAATTTGAACAAAATTCTGTGAGATTACTGCTAATATTCCATCAGCCACACATTTTTAGCCTCTCACCCTATAGTTTTGCTAGGTTTATCCGATATATTTAACAGATCGTAACTTTTTTCTCTTACAGCACAAAACTGAGCCTTCATATGCGTCAAATTTTAAAACGACTGTTATTGCCATTCGCAATAGTTGCCGTGACTCAGACTTCAATCGTTAGTGCAGAAAGCATTCGCCTGAAAGGTCCAAATGGTGAGGTGCAAACATCGCCCCAATTCTCTGAACAAATTACTCGCGCTCAAAGCAGCGAACCTGCTCGTTTTTATGGACCAACGACGTCATCAGACACATTGTGGCGGATAGCCTCACGAGTCAAGCCTGCTCCGAACCTAACGGTGCAGCAAACTTTGCTCGCGATTTACAATCTAAATCCACGAGCATTTGAAAACCAAAATATACATAGCCTCATTCCTGGTAGTAATTTACGTATTCCTTCGTTAGCGCAAGTCAACAGTGTGTCGACTCAAGAAGCCGTTAACGTAATGACGGCTCACCAAGCCAAGTTAGACGGAGTGGCAGCGACACCGGCACCCGCAAGTCCTTCATCATCGGTTTCCGTTCAACCTCAGACTGAGTTGCCTAAAGCTCAGCCCAAAAACACTGAATCGAAAGACTCTATGGTGGAAATGGAAGACGTTAAACCTTCCAAGGCAACCTCTACGAACAAACCACCACGTGTTGAACTGTTAGAAAATGAGTTAGAGCTTTCAGAAAGCGAACTCATGGCTTTAGAGGAGAAAAACCATCAGCTGCGTTTGATGCTTTCACAAGTACAAACAGAAGTAGACGGATTAAAAGACGAGCTTGGAGACGAAAACCGAATTCGTTCCGAAGTTGAAAAACTGCTGAAAGAAGAACGAGATCGCCTTGCTGATCAGAAGATGGAAAAACCGTCTATCTTGGATCAGATATTATCGAATAACCTTCTCGTTGCCGCGATGGCGATCATCCCAGGGCTATTGGTTGGCTTGATTATCATTCTTCTCATTGGACGTCGTTCTAAGAAAGATGAGCCAGCTGAGCAAATGGCCACTCAACAAGAGGCGCCACAGGCTCCAGTTATCCCACCTCAGACGTTGGACGAAAGCATCGATGACGACCTATTGCTCGATGACGACCTCTTTGGAGACGATGTTGATATTGCTCTCGATGATGATCTGGACATTGATGACACGGCATCAGCAGAAGATGATGTCTTCGCCGGCCTAGATGACGACGATCTTGATTTCAACCTTGAAGGCGAGGATGACGAAGACCCATTTGCTGGTGTCGGAGACAATGGCGATCTAGAGGCTGAACTCGAAGATATCGACATGAGTTCAAATGGCATCAGCGTAAATAGCGAAGATAAAGCGTTAGGCCTAGAGGAAATGGAACGTGCATTAGATGACGTTTCGATGGATGGCAATGACGAAGAGGCCGAGTTTGATTTATCAGATGATGGTGAGATGTCTCAAGACGACATTGAAGCGCTATTGTCAGGGGAAGATCCAACCGAAGACTTACTTGACGATGAACTTGACCAGTCACTTCTTGACGAGCTCCTAAGTGAGGCTGTTGATGACGATGATGATGAGATCGATTCGTTGCTGGAAGAGTCCGCTGATGACTTCAATCTTGATACTGAAGAGCCAAGTGGTACATCAGATAGCGAAATCGATGACATTTTTGCTTCGGTAGAATCAGAGAATGACTTAGACCTTGGCGATGCGCCACTGGCAAGTGACAGCGAAATTGATGATTTGTTTGCCCAAATTGAATCTCAAGCTGATTTAGAGACGCTGGAACAACAATCGGTCGATGACACTGCTCTATTAGATGAACTATTGGAAGAGTCGTTTGATGTTGATGAAGACAGCACTGAACTACTTGATGAGCTGATCGACTCGAACAATGTCGAACCAAAAGAAAGTGATCTTGAAGAAGTTGAAGAGCTTGACGACAACAGCACCGATTTACTTGATGAGCTTCTATCCGAGTCCGTTACGGAGGAAGAGAGCAATACTGACATTCCCGATGAGTCGACACAAACTCTAGATGAAGTGCTAAACGGTGAAGCCGAAGCGGACAAAGTCACCATTGAAGAAGACAGTACGGACTTGTTGGATGAGTTGATTGATTCTGTTGAAGAAGATAATGACCTTGCTGATTCGACGGAGACATTAGATGAGTTAGTTGACTCAAATGACGAGTTTGAATCTGACGGCACTGAGCTGTTTGATGAACTTTTGGAAATTGAACAACAGTCTACAGAACAATCACTAGAAGCTGATTCAGCCGATGCGACCCCGAGTGAAGTCGAACCAGAAAACTCTGAGGCATTGTCCGTTGGAGATGAAAACAGTGATGGACTGGTTTCTGATGATGGATTGTCGGAATCAGGTGATGCACTAGCGGACGTATCCAATGACATTGGTGCTGAAGAAGCGGTTGACGAATCAAATCCGTTAGAAAGCGCCGCTGAGCTAGAAGAACCTGAAGAGTTTTCTAGTGAAGAATTTATCGATGACATGCTAAGTGCCGCTCCTGACATTGATCCACTGCTTGAAACCATGGAGATTTCGGATAACTTCGATAACGAGCCAATTACTGACTCTGAATCTGTTGAGGATAATATTGGAGACGTTACATCATTAGAGGTTGACGTTGACGAGCTTCAAACACAACCTGCAGAGCCAGAGCCAGAGC
>NZ_MCWZ01000297.1 GCF_002877365.1 Vibrio sp. 10N.261.55.A7 | reverse complement strand
GGCCACAACGACCTTTACGTTGATTCGCACTCGCTTGAGAAACAGGTTCTATCGGCAGCCTTTGAACTTTGGTTCGGTAGCTGTAACGGCTGATTCGCGCAGTACCCGGGTCAATGACGTACTTAATGCCAGGCACCGTCAGCGAGGTTTCCGCTACGTTGGTTGCGAGAACAATTCGTCTTCCTGAATGGGATTGGAATATTCTATTTTGCTCACTCGACGACAAACGGGCATAAAGCGGAACAACTTCTGTGTCACGCAGGTTGCGCTTGTTCAATGCGTCAGCCGTATCGCGTATCTCGCGCTCACCGTTCATAAAGATCAGGATGTCGCCCTGCCCCTCATCGCACAGCTCGTCTACCGCTTCAAAGATACCTTCGAGCTGATCTCGGTCGGTATCGTCTTCTCCACTTAATGGGCGGTATCGGGTATCCACAGGGTACGTGCGGCCAGAAACTTCGATAATAGGCGCATCGTTAAAGTGTTTTGAAAAACGCTCAGGGTCGATGGTGGCCGATGTAATAATGATCTTAAGATCAGGACGCTTTGGTAATAGCTCTTTCAGATAACCAAGAATAAAGTCGATATTCAGACTGCGTTCGTGCGCTTCATCGATGATGATGGTGTCGTATTGGTTCAGGTAACGGTCGTGACTGATTTCAGCCAGTAAGATACCGTCTGTCATCAGCTTGATCTGCGTGTTATCGGAGATTTGATCGTTAAAACGAACCTTATAACCAACAAACTCACCAAGCGGTGTTTGGACTTCTTCGGCAATACGGTTAGCAACAGAACGAGCCGCTAAACGCCTTGGTTGAGTGTGGCCAATTAAGCCATATTTTCCGCGGCCAAGTTCTGCACAAATCTTCGGGATCTGAGTCGTTTTACCTGAGCCCGTTTCACCCGCCACAATCACTACTTGATTGTTCTCAATTGCTTCAGCGATGTCATCTCGCCTTTGACTGACGGGAAGAATATCGGGGTATTCAATTCTTGGCTGGAAATTGATGCGCTGTTGAGCTGACATCATTGATTTCGCAATATCGAGGGCGATTTCATCAAATACAACATTGCGAGACGCTTCTTTTTTTATTTTGCTTGCGCCGCTAATGCGTTTACTTAAGCGAAATCGGTCACGCAGCATACACTCATTCAACGCTTTGCGAAGTGATTGAGCATTGTTTGCAGACTTAGAGCTTGCAGGCTGAGTTTGGGATTCGTTGTTTGGCTGAGACGAGGTCAAAGCAGTTCCTATTTAATCTAAAGCATATAAAACTGTGCGGATTGTAGCACTTTTCCGGTTTCGACAAAAAACAAAACCAAAAAACGCCTAAATGTTTACACAGTTAGGCGTTTGTTTCATCACTGAATCTATCTAGAAATCGAGCTGTAGATAGATGGAGTTGTAGTTACTGCCACCTTTGATTCGACCATATTGAGAGGCTTTCTCAAAGATCGCCGAACGGTGATGTATCGAATACCCAAGCCACATATTGTTAAGCCCATCTTGCGCTAAAAGATCGCCTACATTGATATCCAGAGAAAAGTCCAGGTAGTTCAACAGTTGACTCGGCACCTTATCTTTCTCAATCATCTCTTTACTTTCAATGTAAGTCACGTTGTCGATGTATGAAAGACCTTCCGCGACACCAATACGCCATTTCACCGGCCAATCAACCGTATAGTACGCCTTAATAGCAGCGACATATTCAGTGCTCGACGATTGCACGTCTGAAGACCAGTGATGCACAATACCTGGTGTTAAATAGATATCGATAGGAAGACCAAACAACTCATCAGTGAGCGGATGACCGTAGAACACCGAGCTAAGCTGATTATTGAATTCGTCTTTTTCCGAATTGAACTTGAGAATATCGCCAATGTTTGATGGCGTCGCCCAACCGTGTGCAATCCGAACGTATCGCTTATTGCTCAATGCAGATTTAGGCGCTTTGTTTTTATCATTAAAGAAACCAAAACCAAAGTAGAGTTCACCTTGATATCGCTCTTGAACGATTGAGCTTTCATAAGCGTTGTTATCAAGCCGAGTAACCGCTGTTGAACCCATTAAATAAAGGTTTGAAATCACATGATAGCGAATGTCTAAACCCACTTTGGCATCGACACCCGCACTCACATCTTGGCCGAATTCATAATTTGAGAACCCGTAATAGACACTATTGAAATCACGGCTTTTGAAACGAAGCGTCGCTTTTGGTTTAATTTCCCAGTCACCTGATTCATAAACGCCACTAATACTCGCGTTACTGTGCCAGTTAAAGCGACTGTCCGTCATAAACTCTAGGTCAGCAGTCCAGATGTCAGCGAAAGGATAAGAATACTGGATACCAATATCCGCAGTATCCCCTTCATAGCCATTTTGATAGGTTGCTGGAATATCAACAAATCGCATTCTAGTAAGCGCGTTGATCTCAAACGCTTCATCATCGGGTTGATAAAGATAAGCGCCAAACTCCAAGCCTTCAAAAAATACATAATCATTTTTGAAAAACAGCATCGGTATAAACGTACCAACAGAGCGATCACCGACATCGTTATAAAAAGGAATCGAGGCAATACGAGTCATTGCTGCGATTCCCCATTGCTGCTCGGCGACCACGCTAGAATCGACAATGCCATTATCATCGACAATAGGTGTCATGCTTTCCGAATCAGCTTTAGCGCGTGAATCATCTTCACTTTCCGCTAACACTGGCATACTCGCAGCACCGAGTCCTAGGCAAAATGCAAACTGAGCTAACAACAGGCTATTTTTCATCATGTTCTATTTCTCTTGTTCCTTGCTCAACATCACCAAAATGGCAACAATTTTTTAATCAAACCTTATGTTTAAAGGTGATTCGCCGTTACAATGGTATATATGATCGCTCAAATGACTGAATTGTGAAAGTATCTGATTTAAAAAAAATTATCGCGGCTCTACCCGAAGATAGCGACCCAGACATCGTGATGGGAGAAGAGTGGTTACCTGAACGCTTAATCAATACCTCGCTTGACGGAAAATTGCTCTTTCTAGAATTCGACAATGCACCTGAAGAAACGCAAGGTGACGAAGAAGGGCGAGGGTTTGTCGAACATGAAGTGGACATGATTCGTCATCGATTTGAACAAATTATCGAAGACGCGTCTGACACAAAAACAAAAGCCGATGCCATGGTCGCGCTCTTTCTTATGGGGCACGAATCATCAAGCTCTGAAATCATTGAGATTTTGGAACACCCTGATGTTCCGGACTCACCCGAGTAAACCCTTTTTCGCACCACGTTTGAAACATTCCTCCCTCTTGAGCATGCATTTAGTGACGTCATGATTCTGTAAACTAACGTAAACCACCTTGTGATTTATCTCTCTCGCCCCTATTACTTAAGGATATTGCGCGACGATTGGTACACCGCGCAGTTGAAATTTAAAAGTTCTTGAAAATCACTCGCGATGAAAGAGGACTCTATAAAAGTACATTATGCTCAACGAGGAACTCTTATGTTTAATGCGATCACTTCCCTTTTTAAACAACTACTTGAAGGTGAAGACCTAAGCGGAACTCAAAATCAAAACCCAAACTTGGCTATAGCTTGCTTGTTATGTGAAGTTGCTGGTGCTGATCACCAAATCAATCAAGTTGAAAGAGAAGCAAAGCATCAACTCATTGAACGCTTACTCGGACTAACAGAACAAGAAGCGAATGACCTCCTGACTCAAGCCGAATCCGTGACAAAAGACTCAGCCTCTTTATATGAATTTACCTCTCAATTAAGAGAGCTTTCACGTGAGACACGCTTTGAACTCATTAAAGCGATGTGGGAAGTCGCGCATGCTGACGGAGAGATTGACCCTCTAGAAGATGCCGTCATACGCAAGACAGCCGAGCTATTATACGTCGATCATAGTGAATTCATACGCGCCAAGCTTTCTGTCATTGATAAATAAACAGTTGTTAATAGGTAATCGATTATTGAAGGGCAAAGGTGAATGGACGTTTAACTGATCAACGCCTAATTTTTAGCGCTTGTGGAACAAATTCGAGGAAATAGTACCGTTAAGGGGACGCCACCTAACGGTTTCAAAGCTCAGTCTATAGAAACGAGACTCTAGAGCATATCCAATGCAAGTTTAGCCAGATTATAGGCGTCAACGTAACCAGAGTGCTGTCGCCCTTCCCACTCAATATCTTTCGCTTCTTGAGCCGCTTTATGGCCGATACGTTTGTCTTTGAGACGATTTTGAATTCGATACAGAGTCGCGAGGTTTATGAACTCTTTGAACGGCATATCAAGGCCTTTCTCTCGACATTCATTGAATAAAATCTGATCGTCACGGCCCCACGATGCATAGATCTTATTGGGTCCACCAAAGTTTTTCTGCATTGACTGCATGACGTCTTTTAGAGGTCGACCTTGCTTTTCAATTTTTCGAGGAGTGATACCCGTCAGTTCAGCGCAAAAGAGCGACACTTCATCATTTTCTGGCTTCACATAGTATTGTGCACGCTTGACGATCTCACCTTTCGCGACATCAATTTCAGCCAGCCCTACTTCTATGATTTCACCCGTAGTGCCTACGCCGTCGACACTCCAACAGCACATTTCTAAATCGAAGCACACAACACGGTTATAATTCATTGCCAGCCTTTACTCACTATTATTCAATTTCTCGAAAGCGGCAGATTCTACCTTATTCACCTGAAAAAGTAGAGCGACAAACAATAAGAAGAGCCAAACTCATTTTATTGCTGAGTTTGGCTCAATCGCTGTGCATTTACTTTCTAACTATTCGTCACTTGTGTTTGATAAGCGCACTAAAGTATGGATTCAAGCGCATGGAAAAAGCGATCGATCTCGTCTTTCGTATTGTAGTGCATTAAGCCCACTCTCAAAATCCCGCCTTTGTCCGTCACGCCCAACGCATCGGTCAATCTGTCTGCGTATAAATGGCCGCTCCAGGTATAGATTTCATGCTCACCCAGGTGCTTTGCAACATCCGAAGGTGAAGTCTCACCAAATCGAAGCGCAAAGGTCGCCGTTCTGTTTTCTTCCGTCGGTTCTCCAAATAACTCAATTGATGGGAACTCAGTAAGACGCAGCAAAAAGTAGCGCGCTAGCGATTGCTCGTACTGATGAATATTCTCATAAGCAGACACAAGCTGCTCTCTTAGGCTCTCTCCTTCCCCTAGAGAACTCAGGTAATCAATCGTTGCCGAAAACGCCGACAAGGCTTCAAAATTGAGTGTCCCTGTCTCCCAGCAGTTGGGAGCATGCGTAGGTGCTGGCTCTACTTTGTACGGCGTGTACTTTTCAAGTTGCTCTTTACGGCCGTAAATAACACCTAAGTGTGGACCGAAAAACTTGTATGCGGATCCCGCAACAAAATCCGCGCCCAATTGTTGTACATTGACAATCTGGTGCGGCAACAGATGCACAGCATCGATAAAGACAACACTGCCATTCGCCTTTGCAAGCGCCGTCACTTTGTCAATGTCAACCATGGTTCCTGACAAGTTGCTTGCTGCGGTGAGCGCGACAAGGCGAGTCTTCTTATTCAATAGAGACTGAAATTTGTCTAAATCTAGGTTACAGGTTGCATCCACCACGGGAACATAATGGACAGTCACGCCCTTGTCTTTCGCCGCCATTGCCCATGAAGAACGGTTCGAACCATGGTCCGCATCGCTTAGTATGATTTCATCGCCCGGCTGCCAATCTTGGCTGATTGCACGGCTAAAGTGAAACGCCATGGTCGTCATATTCGCGCCAAATACAATTTCATTTTTAGAGGCAGCGCCAAACAGACTTGCGGCTTTTTCACGACAGGTATTCACCAAACTCACCGTGTATTGGCTCACAGAGAATTGACCGCCAAGGTTCGAGTTACCTTGCTTTAAATAGCGAGAAAACCCCTCAATGACCGATTGAGGCAGCTGTGTTCCCCCTGGGCCATCAAAGTAGACAGGCGTCAACGCTTTGTTTGTCTCAGATAACGCTGGGAACTGGCTTCTTAGCGTTTCAATCCCCGATTGATTAAGCAGTAAAGACGAAGACATCACGCACTCCTTTTTCGCCAATTTCGCTCGATAGCGTTTCTGAGATGTGGTGGAAGAATCGAGAGTCATTAAGAATCACAAACTGGTTCTCTTCCAGTACGGTATTCATATGAGGGTGCTGCTCAACTGGGGAGCCAAATATTTGAGTAAAGCCACCGGTTATGTGTTTTCTCTGCACACAAAAAATGCCCACAAAGCGGTAACCATCTTGATGAATGCCTTCAGGTGCTGGCGCGCTCGTTGAATCTGAATCGCAAGTCACTCGAATCTGATGCACATCCACGACTGAGTTATCTTTGTCGGTGCCGGTTCTCTGCATAAACGATTTCAATACGTGCTGAAAATGCGGCGTTTCCACCATGTCATTGTCCATCTCAGCAAAGTCTCGTTCGATGTCACCCACGACACGGTTAAACTCCGAAGACTGAGTAAACGTACTATGAGGCAGTCGAGCGATATCGCCAGAGTCAGACTGAAAGCGTGCATACGTGCGATAGCGGTGATCACTGTCGACATATTTATCTGCTGGGAGATCTTCAAAGTATGAAGAGAGTTGAGGCGCAATATCACCCGGTGTTTGAAATGCTTCGATTAGAAATTTATTTTCCATTTCCATGACTTGTCCTTATTTGCTCACGCTACTTTTCGTTAACCAAAATTTAACAACAAGCTTATTATCCCGCCTCTTGATATTTATTCAATACATAAACCCAAATACGAAGTTAAATTCCAATATTTTAACTAGTCACTTTCAAAAACCAGAACATCCAGCCAACACTAAGATAAACACTAGCATTTATCGCTACAAACCCAACACCAACCAACACATTCCTAATGCGACGTTTAAATATCAACCAGAATAAACCTCATAATGGTTAAAGAATCAGCGCCACAGGGAGAAGCCGATTTGACGCAAACCAGCCTGATCTCTTCCCTTTTCTGTTCGATGGAACCTCACCTCCAATCAGTCACAGAACACCTTTTCATCGAACTGATTATCCGATGGTAATCCATTGAAATATTGTATTTTTGTTGTATGTCTGGTTGTTATATCCTGCCTTTGCTTTAAGTCGTTATGACCTGTCACCACTAGGTTGAGAGAGATACCACGAAGAACCTCAGAAGCGGCACAATCTGTGCGACACAATCTGTGCGACACAATCAGTGCGACACGGTCTGTGCGACACAAAAAGCAAACCAGACAAGTCACTTTGCCCTATTTATAGATGACCTTAAAAGACATGACTACCGATACCCCAGAGACTAGATCAGAGAAAGCCCCTTTCACCGCCAGAGAGTACACTGCCTATGATTTTCGTATGCACCCGAGAATGCCGATGAAACGTGTGAATGCCCAAGTCAAAAGAAAAAGTTTTCTTTCCAAATATTTCGCGGTTGAACTCATCGACATTTCCAAAGGTGGGCTGGGACTCGAGTGTCGAACAAAGATAGAAGTCGGTGAAAAGGTCGACATTAAACTGGGTAGCAGAAGGTTAACAGGGGTTGTCGTTTACATGCGACAAATTCTGGGGAGCCGAGATTTCAAGCTCGGCGTTAGATTCGATGAAGCCCTTGGTATTTCGGATATGTTTTACATTGGGGCTCCGACCAGCATTGCGTTTAGCTAGTTAGTTAGTTAGGGCGAATCGCGCTCATCATCAGTAGTGTGAAAATCAACAATATCCTACTTTCTCATCAATCATTTCCGACTCAAATGAGAGCATTCTCTTTACATAAAAGAGAATGCTATACGCCTTAGAGCCCAGTATTCATCTGATTAACACATTACTGGGCAATCAACTTAGTGAGGCAGGCTGTCGAGATCTTTCACCATGCTCATTAATCGGTCGAGAATGTTCTCTCCGTCCACGCCAATACCGTTATGTTCGTACTCGTTGGTGATCCACGCTTTAGACATTGGAAGATTCCGCAGTGTTTCACGTGTGTAGTCAAACTCAACATACATGTCTTCCGCGTAAACAGCGCAGGCTACTGGTACCTTATTGCGGCTTAATGTCTCTGGATTGTATAGGTTGCACCAATCCTTTTTTTCTGCCAAAAGGTTCGCCGCTACACGTAATGGCTTGAGAGTGTTCAATTGCTCAAACATCCATGGGTACACCATCTCTCCCGTGAACCAAAACTCTTGACCCACCTGATAATTGTATTGTTCAAACTGAGAGCGTACTCGATGAGCAGACCAATCCGACGCGTCACCTTGGCAATAGATGGATTCGTGTAAAATCGCATAGATTGGATTCGTCAGATAACCCTGTTCTTGCTGCATTTGATTAAGGAAACTATAGCTCAGTTGCTTAGTACCATTAACCTCAATGAAAGCGCTTTCTAGTAAATAGTAAAGGGGAAGATTGGCGTCACCACGACCTAGGTTTATTCCAATCAATTGGAACTGTTCAACCGTGAATACTTGCCCGTTTGGCAACACCACCTCATTGTCCAGCAAGTGATCGGCTATATCGCGGCACATCTGTTGCGCCTCAGGGAATTGCGCGAAGAATGCCTTATTCTTATCACTCACACGTTGATATGTGGCTTGATACACGTCATCCGCGGGGCGAGTTATTGATGGAATACCGCCGGTAACATAACAGTGCAGTAGGCTTTCAGGAAACAACGACAAATAAGTCAGGGTGCAGAATCCGCCAAAACTTTGTCCAAGTGTCGCCCATTGAGAGATACCGAATTGTTGGCGAATAGTTTCCGCATCTCGAACAATATTATCGGCTCTGAAGTGGGTAAGGTATTCGGCTTGTTGCTCTGAACTCATATGTGCCAGAGACTCTTGATTGATTGGTGAGCTGTTCCCTGTGCCTCGTTGATCCAATAGAAGAACACGGTAATTTTTCAATGCACGCTTTAACCAACCCGATTCACCTGCAGCACGAGGAGACTGAAAACCAGGGCCGCCTTGAAAATAGACTAACCAAGGCAATTCATCCCCGTCTTTATCGATATTCACCACTTCACGAGCAAACACCTGAATGGTCTCACCTTGGGCGTTTTGGTAATTGAGCGGAACTGAAAAACGGTGTTGGCGATAGAGTGTTGTTCCATTAATAAAGCTCTTTTCCACGAGTCATCCTTATAGATTTGATGTTTATAGGTCGCGTTGTTTTTCCGAGTATTCGCATAATGTGCCTGAATCTTGCTATCTAAGGACTGCGCAAGAGTTTCCTATGGGATATGACTCTTTAGACGATAGATGCAGTGCGATGCGAATTAGGGCTAAAAAGAGTAGCACTGTTTGAGCGTAGAATCTGGTTTTAACGGTCGTAAGCCAAAGAAATAAGGTCAACATAATGCTGACCTTATTTAATGAGTTCATGCTATTGGCTTAACCTATTATTTAATCACCTAGCACGATGCCTTCACGGCGAGGATCCGCACCACCAATAAGTTTGCCATCACTGAATACCACGCCATGGACACCGGAATTTAGGTCTCGAATATCCACCTTAAAACCCATCTCTTCCAATGGCTGTTTGAATCGCTCCGCTTGCGTTCCTTGCTCTAAATCGTAGCTTCCAAATCGATTCAGCATGTTGGGCATATTGATCGCGTCTTGTATGTCC
>NZ_MCWZ01000296.1 GCF_002877365.1 Vibrio sp. 10N.261.55.A7 | reverse complement strand
ATATTCAAAATTTTGAAGTCTTTCTAATAAATAGAAAGTGGCACTTGTATAATATGATTAGAAAAGCAACAGGGGCTCGTGGGGGGGACTGAAATCGAGGGAGAAGCGCTTGATAAGCGTGGAGACAAAAAAAGAGGCCTTACTCAGCTGGAAGTAAAGCCTCTTTACTTGTGTGGAGTTTATGACTTATTGAATCAAACCAAACATTCTTGGCAAGAATAAGCTGATCTCTGGAATAAAAGTGATAGCCAATAATGTGACAATCAACACGGCACAAAACGGCATAATACTTCTAATTACATTTTCAATTTTGGATCCGCTGACACTACAACCAACGAATAAAGCCGTGCCAACCGGTGGGGTTGCTATACCAATACATAAGTTAAATATAATCATCATTGCAAAGTGAATAGGGTGCATACCCAAATGCTCAGCAATTGGCATGAAAATAGGGGTAAAGATCAATACGGCAGGCGTAAGGTCCATAAACATACCGACAATCAGCAGAATCAGATTCATCAGAATAAAGATGATAATAGGATTATCTGAGATAGACAGCATCCAATCACTGATCATCGTTGGTAGCCCAGTAAAGGCCATTGCCCATGACATGATGGTTGAAGCACCAATCAAGAACAGCATAATGCCAGTGACCTGAACCGTTTCTTTACAGATTATTGGAAAGTGCGACCACTTGAGTGTTCGGTAACAGAGAGACAGTGTAAAAGAATAAAGAACCGCGATACACGCACCTTCTGTTGCGGTGAATACACCGCCAATAATACCGCCAATCACAACAAAAATAAGCCCTAAGCTTGGTGTTGCTTGCCAAATAATATTCAGCACATCTTTAGCGGTGAAGCCGTCATTGGCGCTGGTTTTATAACCCTTCTTTTTAGCGATGAAATAGGCAACGACCATACAGCTCAAACCCATTAAAATACCGGGCACATAGCCTGCGATAAACAGTGCAGCAACGGATGTTCCACCCGATACCACTGAAAATACGATTAGCGAGTTACTTGGCGGTATCAACAAGCCTGCTGGGCAAGAGGCAACGTTGACCGCTGTTGCTAAGTTCTTGTCATAACCATCTTTCTCTAACTCAGGCCCCAAGGTTTTACCAACGGCAGCTGCGGCAGCAACGGCCGAACCAGAAACGGCACCAAACATCATATTGGCAAAAATGTTCACATGAAAAAGCGATCCAGGAATCCAACCAACCAAGAGCTTTGCAAGGTTGATAAGGCGACTCGCGATACCACCCACATTCATTATATTCCCGGCGAGGATAAAGAAAGGGATGGCTAACAAACTAAAACTATCAATACCGGTGATTATTTTTTGGCCGGCCGTAATACTTGCAACTTCGAACGGTAGAATGAAGTACATGATCGTCAAAGATGACATTGCAATAGCAATTGCAATGGGCACGCTCATCGCAATCATGAATATAAATAGGCCTAACAGCCAAACGCCAATGGACAAATCCATAATTTAAAGTCCTTTTAAACTTGCTTTTTGTTAGGTTCACAAAAAAGATCAATAGTATTCATTGCCAAATAAATGAGAATAATAACGGCTGAAATAGGCAATATTGAATAAACGGTCGACATCGGTAGTTGCAATGCTGGCGATAGTTGTTGTGTGGTTCTTCCCATTAGAGCCATGCCACCTTTAAGCATTGCTAGAGAGACAAATGCGCCCGAGATGACATTGATGAGTAAATGTAATGCTAAATGTGCTTTTCCCTTAAGGTAGCCATCCAATAACGTTATTGCTAAATGTCCTTTAATACCGAATAAGTAACTGGCACCTAATAAGCCAAGCCATACCATCGCATAACGAGCAAGTTCATCAGTCCAGTTACTTGGGTCATTCAACACATAGCGGCTAAAGACCTGCCAAGTGACCGTTACGACAAGTAGCATTAATGCAAACGAAGAGACAAAAAGAATCAACCTATCAAGTAGGTTTCTGAAAGTTGCTAACATGGAGTCATACCTCAAGTAATTTTGCCTCAGCACCGCCAAGGCAAAACCCTATTTTTACTAATACAAACTAAAGCGCTTCAATTTTTTCAATGAATGGAGCGAGTTTAGGATCTTGTTTCGCTTCGTCAATCATAGGTTTAACAGCGGCGCGGAAAGGGGCTTTATCAACATCTACAAACGTGACACCTTCTTCAATTCCTTTCGCTTTGTTCATCTCATCAGTTGCGTCCCAGATTTTGATCTGTTCTTCAAGAGACTCTGCGGCCGCTTGTTTCAAGATTTTTTGCTCTTCTGCTGTTAATGAGTTCCACTTATTTTCTGAAATGATGATCACATCAGGTGTCATCATGTGCTGATCCATCGAGTAGAATTTCGCGACTTCACTGTGTTTCATTTCAACTAAGCTAGAAATGTTATTTTCGGCACCGTCAATGACGCCTTGTTGCAGTGCAGTGTAAACCTCATTGAATGGCACCGGAGTCGCCTTCCCACCTAATAAGTTCACCATTTCCATCATCGTAGGAGAGCCTGGAACACGAACTTTCATACCCGCGAGATCAGCAGGTGAGTTGATCGCTTTTTTTGCGTAGAAGCTACGTGTACCTGAATCATAAAAAGTAAGGCCAATGAAACCTTTGCCTTCACTGGTCACTAGCATCTCTTGTGCGGCTTCACTTCTCATGAACTTTCTCATGTGTGGAACATCACGGAATAAGAAAGGTAGGGCGTTAACTTTAAAAGTTGGTTCAAATGATTCTGCTAGCCCTCCATTAATTTTCGCCATATCAATCGCACCGGTAACCACTTGCTCAGCTTGATCTCGTTCAGAGCCGAGCTGACCGTTTGGAAAAATCTTAATGGTAAGGTCGCCATTTGATTTTTCCTTAACTTTATCGGCCATGATCACCATACCTTGGTGAGCGGCACTTTCTAATGACATTGCATGTCCAAGAGTGAGTGTTTTCGCAGTCACATTGCAAGCAAAAAGGATAGAAGAGGTAAGGATACTTAGCGCTATTTTTTTCATTGTCTTACTCCATAAAACATTATAATTAGATCCATTATGTAACTGGATGTTTCCGTAGGGTCGGGTAAAAACTAGTCGCTGTAGTATTGTAATACAAGTCGATATTGATCGTAATGTGACCGCGAATTGATTAATTTTAACGCTTATTGTATCTATTGTGAGGTCAGTCCGTTTGTTGTATATCATTTACTGCATAGATGGAGTTATGCAATTGGTTAGGAAGTCCCGACGTTACTAGTCATTCGTAAATTATGTAATTTAGTGAACCATGAAGTGTTGTCTAGGTTATTTTTTGACATTTATACCAGTCAAAGAATAAGAGTGTTGATATTCTAACTTGTTGATTTTTAATTATTTAATTAACGTGTGAATTTGGCGTGTTGATTGTTGGTCTTTCTAGTCATGGGGGTTTTAATCAAGTTTAGAAGGTAAATTTGATGCCGTCATCCATGTTGGTAAAGTGAGTTAAAGCGAACTAAAGTGAACTAAAGTGAAGGCACCCTATGCGCTAATCGTGAGTTATTGGCTTAATGGCGCGTGGTCAAACGAGCTATTACTGAGTGGTTTGGTTATCGGTGTTTCGACGTATATTAATGCGTACATTAAACTAATTTAATAAGACAAAATAAGAACGAAGTTAACCCTTTTGAAATTGATTTTTCTGATCTAAAGATTTCATTGGTGTTTGTAAACATGATATTGCCAAGTATAGCTTGCTTTGTCCTTTAAGCGCGTAGAGCCGGTTTATTTGTCGGCGAGTAAAAAATAAAAAAGCCCTAAATTATTAGGGCTTGAGATTGTGAACAAGGTTTATTTTGCTTGATGAACGATGTTGCCATCTAGGAATGTGTAGTTCACTGTCGTTTCATGTAGCTTGTGCACGTTTTTCTTCACTTGCTGGTGGATATCACGGTCTAATACAATGATGTCCGCTTTTTTACCTTCTTCTAAAGAGCCTAACATATGCTCTTTATTTAGGATTTTAACGCTACCTAGCGTGTAACCGTAAAGTGCTTGGTCTAACGTTAAACCTTTACCCGGTAATACTTCCCCTTTTGCTTGCCCTAAAGGTTGGCGTGTAATGGCAATCTCAATACCATCAAATGGTTTGTAGATTGGGCTAGTTGGTGAATCTGGACCTGCACCATACTCAATACCTGAATTAACCACCATGCCGTGCATATTAAAGGCATTATCCAATATGTATTCTTGTACGTTATTTTTTACCACTGTTTGGTAATATTCATCACTTGCATCACCCCAATGATATTGCAGTTGTGCCGTGATACCTCGTTGTTTCATACGCCCAATTAAGTTTGGTGTTGCATGGTCAATATGGGTAAATATGTGACGTACATTCGTGTCTAATTTTTCACCTGTTTCATCGGCATAATCTAACGCATCCAGTGATTTACGCATCGCAGCATCACCTTCAACATGTAACATTAAGCGGAACCCTTTTTCAGTCAGTTGATCAAAAATCCAACCTAGGTTTTCAGTGCTGTAGTTCATGCCTGGATGTGAACCATCAACATAAGGTTCTTCCATGTGTGCGTATGCACCCGGTGTACCATCAATCGCAAATTTTACAGTGTTCATGGTTAAGTAGTCGTGTGAATCGCCACCCATCGCTTTTTCAACGACTGCGCGACGCTCAACTAACTGCGCTATCATCGCTTTATCTTGTACAGGATCGCCGTGACCACCCCAGAAAACACCCGTTACTTCATGACGCAGGTTAAGCTCTCCTTTTTTAGCCAGACGAACGTAAACGTCATCTGAACCTTCTTTTGAGCCGCCAGCTGCTTCTAATGCTGAGGTTACACCCGCTTCGTTCATCAATCGTGCTGCGATTTTGATTGATTCTTCTTGTTTTTCAAATGAGTATAATTTGTGTTGTTCAACAAACCCCGTTGATAAATGCGCTTTTTCACGTAGGTGTCCGGTTGGTTTACCATCTTCACCCAGCGGCATGTAACCACCTTTTGGAATTTCCCAGTTTTCATCAACACCAAGAATGTCTAATGCTTTACTTGAATACCAACCATTATGTTGAGTGTTATCTGAGATAAGCGCAGGGCGACCGCCGACTAATTCGTCTAAACGTTCTTTAGTCGGTTCTGCGAAATTATTATAAGAAAAACCACCACCGATTACCCACTCGTCTGGGCCTAGTGTTGCCGCATAATCTGCAATCGCTTTTTCGATGACTTCTGTGCTTTGACCGTTTAGTTCGAATAGGTTAAGCATTACGCCATTGGTTTGACCAAACAGACGTGTATGCATGTGCGAGTCAGAAAAACTTGCCATGATAGTGCTTTTGCCATTATCAATAATTTTTGTGTTTTCAGCCGCTAAGCTTTTACATGAATCAGTTTCACTGACACATGTAATGGTATCGCCAGTGACTGCCATTGATTGTGCTAATGGCATATCAGGGTTACCTGTATAAATATTTTTACTCAGGAAAACAATATCTGCGTTGGTCGCGGCAAAGGCACCTGAAGAAAGTGAGGCCGTTAATACGCTCAATGCAATTTTTGATAGTTTCATGGGAACATTCCTTATAAAGTTTTCTGATTAACATCTGTTTAAGCTGTGTTGCTTAAGTGGTTTCATTATGCGAACTAAAGGCACGTTGCGATGTGTAGAAAGCTTCTGGCAATGTGTGTTTTAAAGAACACGATGTGGGCATGTCAGTTATTAATTTGACTTCCTTCACGTTTATCAGGTTAAACTTATCCATGGTTGCTGAGTTCATTGCCGCTATTACATTGAGTGTTTGGTAGGTTTGCGAAGCAAGTTGACCATTTCTAAAGCCTGAAACTAATGTCTTAGGTTGCTTGTTTGAACTTACTAACGGAAATGACGGGCTCAAGTCTTGCCTTGTGGCTTCTCACTCCTTATCAAATGGGCCACGATTAGGCCCACCTACGAAGTCGAATTATCTGTAACTTATCCAACTGCCTTCTGCAATGGCATCAACGGCAACGTCATGCACCTGCGCTTTATCAACTAAAACACTGATCGGCTCAAGGTAGAGTGCATAGGTTGAATGATGAATCGGCAAAGTACGTTTGGGTTTTAGTTGCTTAATGGCATCAATGACATCATCTGCGCCCATGGATATTTGCCCGAGTGGTCCGGTAGTGCCCACTCGCCCAACGTGTGGAATAAAGAGGTGAGGCGCATCATAGTTGTTTAACACGGTGAGTAACTCAGGCGTTAAGAATGAATCCCCCATCCAGTAAGCTGAACGCGACCAGTCTTTATAAGTGAATTCAAACCAGTAGCCATTGCCGTGCCCTAGCGCTTCTTCTAGCGCGTGGTTCTCTGTGTGATAAGCCGGAATGGCGGTGACTTTAATATGATAATCCCCTTCATTGATTGCCCAGCTTTGCCCCCAACCTAAAGGTGTATTGTTGTTAAAACCAAGCCTTTTCATTAGCAGCGTATCGCTTTTCGGAGAGATAAATGAAAGGGTTTTCGGCAGTGTGTTTTGCGCGACTTGGTCAAAATGGTCTTCATGAGTGTGGCTAATGAGGACGGCATCAATCTCTTCTTGATTGAACGGAGGTAGCGCCCCAATTCGTGCATGGTCTTTTACTGTTGGCCCTTTTGTAAGGTCAAAGTCTTCGTTAGGATCGGCCATTCG
The DNA here is from genome assembly GCF_002877365.1 of Vibrio sp. 10N.261.55.A7. Taxonomy (GTDB): domain Bacteria; phylum Pseudomonadota; class Gammaproteobacteria; order Enterobacterales; family Vibrionaceae; genus Vibrio. The sequence goes on along the minus strand of NZ_MCWZ01000296.1, from coordinate 33,190 downwards.
ATAGGCACTTTCCCCTTGTCCAAGCATTGGGTCGGTAAGCAGTTGAATACCACCAAACTCAATCAATAAAGTCGGGCCACCCAGCCATTTCATATCAAGTTGTTGGCTGTAGCCATGTGTCGAATACGCACTAATAGCCAGTAATAACATAGATTTATGCAGTTGTTTCATAACGAAGATCTCTTTGTTTTGTGATTGATGGTCAGCTTATAGAGAATGTTATTGGCTAGCTATATGGTAGGATTGAGTCACCGTGTATAAAAATTTTTGACAATGAATCTGCTTTCTCCCTTTAAGACGTTTGTAATCGTGGCGCAGCATCTGAATTTTTCAGCCGCGGCTAGGCAGCTTGATCTTCCTAGAGCCACCGTCAGTGCTCGCGTTAGAGAGCTTGAAAAGCAATTGGGCGTGCGCTTGTTTCAGCGTAACAACCGTAATGTGTCGCTAACGGAGGAAGGTCAACACTACTTAGAGGCTTGCCAACAGGCGTTAAGTGCCTTTGAAGATGCCGACGCGGCGCTTTCGCTTGGTGAGAAACTGCAAGGAGAAATACGTTTAGCGCTGCCAGTCACCCTGCCTAATCAACATTTTCTAGAAGCTCTGACGACCTTCCAGAAAAAATACCCTGATATTACGATTGAAATGTTGCTCAGTGACCAAGTACTCGATTTAGCGGCAAATAGAGTGGATATTGCTATTCGCGGTAAAAGTCCTGTGAGTACAGATTTAGTCGCAAGGGAGTTGGACGCCACGGATATGATTCTCGTGGCGACAAAGAAATGGATGTCTCTGAACTTACCTATTGAAAATTGGAATGATTTGGTGTTGCATGACCCTCTTGCTTTGTGCCCATTTGCTAGCGTAAAACCGAGTATTAAAACGGACGAGATGAGTCAATCATTAGCGCTTTGTTTACTCGGCACTGGTGCGGCTTTATTACCACGCTCTATTTGCGAATCCCAATTAAAAGACGGCAGCTTACAAGAATTAGAAAGTGACACTGAATTGCCACGTTTGAGTAAGTACCTTATCTATCAGCAACCCAAGTATTTGCCTCAACGCGTGAAAGTATTGATTGATTTTCTACTACACGAACTGCGCAGTTGAACGATGAAAGAGCCCAATACCACTTTGCCCCTGTACCGCCGTTAAGATGGGCGTACTCACGTGTTCATTTCCCACGATTGCGATGAAGTTGATGGTTCTATAATAGATCGTTCAATTTGGCATTTCTTTTTAATACCTATGGCAGCTCTTGCCTTTTTCTGCCAGATAAGGGGCTACGGGTTTTAGCTAGGCCATTTTTGCTTAGAGAAGACAATGCGTAAACCATTACGAATAGAGAATGCAGGGGCGCTGTATTAGGCCGCCGACGTAACTGGGCAATATGCAGCAATTGCTCAACGACGAATCACTATCATCAGTTATTCGTAACCCCTGATAGCAACTTCAGTGTTATGCGTTGAACACATATCTGAAATAGATTAAATGCATTATTTCAGATAATTTATTTTTGATAAATTTGGCCTAACAGATAGCACGAGAACATCGGCAAGGATCGCGTTTAGTTTGTTTTTAAGCTATCACGACTTGTTATTCGAGGGCTGTCATGTCTACCACAAACAACACTATACCAATTCCAACACCTATTCAGTGCTCATTGCTGCTAACCGCGTGGAGTGACAGTCAGTGGGATATTTACTATCAATACGCCGATTTCGGTGAAATGGATATCAGTCAAAGTGGCATTGTGAAAAACCTAGATGGCCACTTTACTGGCCAAGTGCACTTCATTGGTACTTCGTACTCATTCTAACGTTATAAGGTCAACAGTATGTTTAAGACGATTGCGCGAATCTTATTGAAAGCCTGCCTATTTTTATCCATGGCCGCGAGCGGTGTGTTGTTCTTCTCATCGTTATCCAATATCCACGGCAAAGAGATGGATGCAAGTGAGTTCACAGGCGGAAATCCAACGATAATCAACCTACTTAATTCTGAGATTTTTATGGGGATTATCTTTGTCGTTACGCTTGGGATTTTTGCTTATGTTTCCTATTTGCTTTGGCAATTGCATGAAATTGCCGTTCATGAAAGTGAACACAAAAACAGTGCCCATACGACATTAGTTTTTGCACTGTCTTTATGTGGCTTATTGATCAACAAAGTGTGGTGGGTTCTGGCCATTATCATTGCCTTTACTCGATGGGACGTGGTGGGAAATGCATTAAGCCGAGTGATCAGTAACGGTGTACACAATCAAAATATGAACAGTGATAAGGAGTAAATGATGAAAGAGATAATGCTTCCCTATATTTTTATTGTTTGGATCCTTGTTAAAGCTGGGGTGATCAAATGGAATATGCGAAATGCGACACTTAGCATCAGCTTAGGATTGTTCATTGCCACGACGCTCTTTACCGCGAGTCGATTTTGGGCACCGGTGGATTTAACTGACAGCAGCACTGTCAAAGCCCCACATGCAGTTTTGAGCCCTTTGGCGGGTCAGAAAGTCAAAGATATTTACGTCAAACACAATCAAGAGGTCAAGAAAGGGGAACGCCTTTATACGCTAGAGGCAACGGATAATGTCGAGCAAATAAAGAGTTTGAATGCACAACTCGACGCCACAAAGCATGATATTAAAGCCACTCAGCTGCAAGTCGATATCGATGAGAAGAATTTTCAGCGATTAACGGCGTTAGATGAATACAGCAGCCAAGCGGATCGAGACAATCTTCATACCAAAATTCAACAGGGTTATGCTGAGTTGTCTGGCTTAAAGGCTGAAATGAGCTCTATCAACTCTCAGATAGCGGAAAATGAGTGGCTAAATGATCTCAACATTATTACCGCGCCATTCGATGGTAAGGTCGGCATCGTGAACATCGCGAAAGGTACACGAACCGGTAACATGCACCTGTTTGATAACGAAAGAAAATTCCTTGAGATGCGTGTGAGCGATCAAACGTATCGATACATTGAAGTGGGTCAATTTGCTGAATTTTATGTCAATTCACACCCTGGGGAAGTGTTTAGAGGCAAAGTCCACAGCTTAACGACGGGAACGGGTGAGGCGATGGTTTCTGTGCAAAACGGCACGCAAAACGTCACGCAGCATGTTGCTCAAAATGCTGGGACACATGGTCGAACCGTTGTGATTGAGTTTACAGAGCCAGAAGGATACAACATTCCAATAGGCGCAACGGGGTCTGCCTGGATTTCAGCATCGAAACCACACGCCATGCTTGGCTTTATGGACATTATTGGTGGTGCCACTGTGAGATTAAAAGCCTTAAAATCTTATCTCAACGCGTTGTAAACTATTGATTGTGTAGAGTGAGAGGAAAGGAGAGGGTAGGTAAAGAAAAGCTAAACTAAGCAAAATAAAGCGAAGAAAAGCAGGAACCTACCCCAACTCTAGAGCAACGATTGTTGAGGCGCATTGAGTCAACAAGCCATGGTGGAGTATGAGAAATCCCATACAGGATGTTACCTTATGAATCACACTCCACGGAGACTTCCTCGTGGAGCCATTCGCTAAAAGCTTTAATGCGCTCTCTTCTTGGCGAACTCGGGTCAACGCATAGGTTAACTTGCACGCCGGGTGTCATGCCGATATCAAATGGTTTAACCAAAAGACCTCGGTCAATGAGGTCTCCAGCCAAACTGTCGGTGGCCAAACACACACCATGCCCAGCCATCACCGTATTTAGCCCCATATCAAACGTACCCACTTCCACCCATTGAATTGAGTTCGCTTCCATGGAAACATTCGCTTGATGAAACCACGACTCCCAAGGGAAACAGCCGCTGTCAAAATAGATCAGCCAACATCTGAGTAAGTCTTCCGGGTGACTGAATTTCATGGACTCAGCAAGGTTTGGTGAGCAGTAGGGATAAACGGGTTCATTGATCAGCACTTCTTGAGTCAGCCCATCTTCGATACACAGATCGTCACCTTGTACTATCGCGATATCAATTTCCCCACGCTTTAAATTGGGCACATCGCATCTTGTGAGCACTTTGATTGGAATCTCAGGATGCCTCACGGTGAATTTCCATAACCTAGGCAAGAGCCAACGCGAAGCAAATGAAGGTGGGCTGCCAACAACCAATACACCCTCTAATGGCTCGGATTGAATCTGATTCAGGCCACTCAAAATACTGCTAAAGCCACGAGAGACATGGGTGAGCAACGTGCGCCCTTTATCGGTCAGTGCCATTTCTCGCCCTTTGCGAATGAAGAGTTTGCACGCTAACTGCTCTTCAAGTTGCCTTATTTGTTGACTCACCGCGGCTTGGCTGACAAACAACTCTTCTGCCGCTTTGCTATAGCTGCTGAGCCGCGCTGCGGCTTCAAAGTACCGTAAACTTGGTAAATGTCGCAAACGATTGTCCATAACTTCTACTTATACATCCTGTTAGTAATGGTTGTTGGCTAATTTGTCTTCGCCTTTTCATAATAATGACAAATGAATGAGAGAAATGAAAGGTGAAACGATGGAATGGATATTAAGCCCTAAAAACAAGGTCATCCTAAGAACTATTAAGGTGCTGTTTAATAGCATTAAAGGCACAAAATCGTCATCTGAAAGTCAGTTCATAGACGGATCATTAAGCAAGCACATGCAAAAGGATTTGGGTATAGAGTCGGAGCATACAAACAACGATGAGTACATCGCCACTAAAGACTATACAAAATATTTATAACTTAAGCTTATGGCTAAATTCATAGTTCAAGGGCGCTATTAATGAAACGGCGCCCGACTCACGAAACTAGGAAAGGCTAGATAATGTGTAGTGGATGAATAAAACTAGCCACTGGTTCGTAGGTGTTCTGAATAATTTACCTTAGAAGTACTTACCCTAAATTTCATAATTACTGCGGGTTTGCAACTAGGTTTTATCCAAATATGAGTTGAACAAGCCCGCTCTGCGCTGTGAACGTGATGCGTCTTGTTGAGTTGAGTGCAAGCTTACACTCAACTAGTAGACGGTCCGCTTTATCTTGTGCTCTCCTTGCCCGTTCTAGATTTGTTTGTGTACTTCAATTAGCGTCATCACTGCTTCATTGGCATTCAGTCATATCCAATCTCAGCACGGCTTGAAATCTTCGCTTACTGTCTCTTTCCTATCATCGTTAGCTGTCGATGGTTCGACTCTTACTTGTTCACCGATTGGTGGTGAATCTGGCGGCAGTACCATAGTTATTCTGGCCATACTAAAAGGTAACGAAAACAATCGTCACGGAAATCATGCGAGTTCTTTGGCTTTGCTTTTTGGTTTTCCCCAGTTTAAGGATTCAGTAAAGCATTCACTGGATATCTGCGGGCAGATTTCTAACTCTTTGTTTAATCGGGTAATCAATGGCCATTCCGCTTTTTCATAGGCGATGACTAAGCTCAGCATGTTTCCCAGCACTCCTTCTCGCTCTATGATGGCGCTTTGGACGGCAGGGCTTATCTTGATTGAAGCAAAAATGGTCTCAAAGCTGACTTTAAACATGGCATCTAGCAGCGAAAAAAGGCCAACGAGGTAGGCGTCTGTGCGGCCTAGCTTCAAGTGTTCGGCGATCAGAGAGCAAAAATAGGCTCTTTGGATTGCCATGAGGTAAATGGGTTTAGGTTCGGTGCTTTTGTCAGCCGAAAGAGCGATGAGTGATACAAACAACCGAATTTTGTCTGCGCCTAAATAGACAAGTGCTTGTCGAAATGATCGAATTTCGACGCTTAAATTAGACGAGTTCACATAACGAAAGAGCTTGAAGGAGAGCGCAACATCCGAGGCAAATAGGCTCTCTAAGCGTTTGATATCCAGTTCTTCTTTCGCTACCTCTTGGCACAGTTTTAGAATAGACAACTGAGAGGCGCTGATCGCTTTTTGTTGAACCAATTCTGGTTTCGCAAAGTGATAGCCTTGAAAATAGTGAAACCCTATCTCTTTGCATTTCAAAAAATCTTCACGTGATTCTACTCGCTCAGCGACGAATGAAATTTTATGACTCAGCTTCTTAATCAAGTTGGCTGTTTTATCTAAGGGGACCTGAGTGATGTCGAATTTGATGATATCAACAAAGGGCAGAAACCTTCTCCAAGCGGGCGTTGGCATAAAATCATCAAGCGCAATTTTGTAGCCAAGGCCTTTGAGTTCTTTTAGAGCGCAAAGAAGCTCGTCAGTAGGTTCGCAAGTTTCCAGTACCTCAACGACTATCTTACGCTTGGGCAATAGTGAAGGGATGAGCCTAACAACACTGTTGTATGGGAAATTAACGAACCCTAACTTATCTTGCAGTACACGTTCGTAGCTATCGCTATTGAAGTACACGCTAGTTAAGACTTTGGATGTTGCTAAGTCAGGGTCAATGTTCGGAAATGCATTATCTTTTCCCTCGCGGAATAGAAGCTCATAGCCAACCAAATTTTTATCTCTATTAACAATGGGTTGCCTTGCTATAAATGATTTTTCCATGATGAACTTTGCTACCTTTTGTATTCTTTTAGTGAATGCATATGCTTTAATAATTATTTTTATTAATAATTGTTTCACTTTATTACATAAATGAGAACAATTCGCCATCTCATTCATAATATGTAATGAAATAAATTGAGTTTGACCACTTTTTAGGTGGTTAGTTAGGCAAATCAGCGGAAATTCCAGACTTATAGTTCGAGCGTCTGGAAGAACGTGCTCAAAAATTGTTGGAAAATAAATTGCTGCGCAAGACGTGACATAAAGAGTGTGGAATTATCTCCGACCTCGCGCCCGAGAATGTGGTTTTGTGGTATTTGAACTGTTGAACTGTTGAACTGTTGAACTGTTAAGGTTTGATAAAGCACATACAAAAAGCGCCTACCGAGGTAAGCGCTGTTGTTGATGTTCTACAGGGGTTACTTTATTAACCCAACCTCACGATAGTACTTCTCAGCACCCGCATGCAATGGTGCAGATAGGCCGTCTTTTGCCATCTCTTCTTTCTTTAAATTGGCGAAAGCTGGGTGTAGGCGGGTAAAGCCATCAAAGTTCTCAAAGACCGCTTTTACTATGTTGTAAACCACATCTTCAGGCACTTCCGTTGAAGAAACAAAGGTTGCACCAACACCAAATGTTGCTGTGTCGTCGTCATTCCCTCGGTACATGCCACCTGGTACGCTAGCCACGCGGTAGAAGCTGTTGTCTGAAACCAGCTTGTCGACTTGCGTGCCCGCAACTGACACAATCACACTCTCACAAGATGTCGTGGCTTCTTTGATTGCGCCACTTGGGTGACCCACGGTGTAGATCATGGCATCAATTTTGTTATCACACAGTGCTTTAGACTGCTCAGACGCTTTGAGTTCTGAAACCAGTTTAAAGTCGCTGTTAGTCCAACCATACTCTGCCATCAATACTTCCATGGTGCCGCGTTGACCTGATCCTGGGTTACCAATATTGACGCGCTTCCCTTTGAGGTCTTCAAAGGTTTTAATCCCTGAATCTGCTCGTGCCACGACCGTAAATGGTTCTGGGTGAACAGAGAACACGGCGCGCAGTTCTTTAAATGCCCCTTTATCTTCAAACTTGCTACTGCCGTTGTACGCGTGATATTGCCAGTCTGACTGAGCGATTCCTAGATCAAGCTCGCCAGCGCGAATGGTGTTGATGTTGTAGATTGAGCCGCCAGTACTTTCTACTGAGCAGCGGATTCCGTGTTCACTGCGAGCTTTGTTGACTAATCGACAAATCGCGCCACCAGTAGGGTAGTACACGCCAGTGACGCCGCCTGTGCCAATGGTGACAAATCTTTCTTCAGCTACCGCTGTGCTTGCTGCACCAATGAGTAGTGTTGCGGTTGTTGCGGTGACAAGTGACTTGAGTCGCTTCATGGTATTTCCTTATTCTCGGTGAGTTGAGTAACGCTTTGCATCGTCGAGCATTGAATGATTCTTTGTCTGTATGCCTGTGCGTCATAGGTTCCAATGTTGAGCTGAGTTATTAACTCTTTCAGTTTTTTTACTTGGTGTTCATTGCTGATTGCAGGTTGTTCGAATGTGTCTAAGTGATTGTTTTCAAAGCCTATGCGAACATCGCCTCCAAATAGAGCTGCGGTCGTCAAGCATTGAAGTTCTTGTGAACCAAAGGCACATACTGCCCAACGACATGTAAGTTCTTGTAAATAGGGAACAAATGGCAACAGGTCTGTGGGGCTTGATTGCAATTGCTTGTTATATCTACCTAAGACTAGCAAAACATGGTGGTTTTGCTTTGGAAGTATCTGATTTTCTATGAGATCTAGGTAACGTTTAAGGTCAGTAGGCGAGTAAACGATGTATTGTGGAATGATGGAATGTTCATCGACCCAATGGAAAAAGGCTCTGGCGGAGTCGTGTGAGCGACGGTCTGGAATGAGTTCCTTTATCGCGAAAGAAGCCGCTTCCGGTTTGATCGCCTTGATGAGTGACATTTGTTGTTCGGGAGAATATTGCCCCACCGCTTCAGTGGTTAGCTGGACAAGAATTTTGTCGCCGACACGCTCTTTCACGGTGTGATAGGTTGTCAGGTTATCTTCTATTTCGAGTGAGTGCTTGCCTTGCGAATCTCTTGAGTGGAGATGCACCATTGCCGTCCCTTGATGAAGACAGGCTTCGACTGTATCTGCGATTTCCAATGGGGTAATCGGCAAGGCAGCGTGAACGGTTTGAGATTTTGTCGCACCATTGGGCGCGACAATGATTCCAATCGATTTTGCCATTAATGCTCACTCTCTTTTAGGTGGCGCATCACTTTTTGCAGTGTGGCGTTGAGCTTGTCGACTATCTCGTCTGACTGGCTTTCGTCGATGATAAATGGAGGGGCGAGAAGAATGTGATTTCCCGCCGTACCATCGATTGTGCCAGCCATTGGGTAGACCATAAGACCTTCATCCATCGCGGTAGATTTTATTTTTTTCGCGAGTTGAAGCGACGGAGAGTGAGCGTGTTTTGTGCGTTTATCTTCAACAAGTTCGATGCCAATAAAGAGCCCCCTGCCTCGTATTTCACCTACGTAGTCACGGTGGCCTAAGCTGTGGTTCAGCTTGGTTTGTAAGCCGGTGCCCAGCTGGGCCACTCTATCGGTTAAATCGTTTTCTTGGATGTATTTGATGGTGGCAAGACTGGCCGCGCAGGCCAACGGATGACCCATGAAGGTGTGACCATGTTGGAAAAAACCGCTTCCTTGAGCGATGGTGTTGTAAATGTTGCTACTGACTAGCGTTGCGCCAATCGGTTGATAACCCGCGCCAAGGCCTTTCGCCATAGTGACAATGTCTGGAATGATGTTTTCGTATTCGAAAGCGAAAAATCGACCACTTCGCCCTACGCCACACATCACCTCATCTAGAATGAGCAGAACATCATACTTGTCACAAATGTTACGTATTTGAGAGAAATACCCCGTGGTAGGAACAACAGCGCCTGATGTCGCGCCGACAATCGGTTCGGCGATAAAGGCCATGACATTGTCAGCCCCGATGCTGAGAATGGAAGCCTCGAGTTCAGAGGCCGCTCGTTGTGCGTACGCTTCATCACTTTCGCCACTCTTCTGGAAACGATATGGGTAGCAAGGGTTAATATGGTGGGACGAGGGCATGATCGCTTTGAAGGGTTCCCGACGCCAGTGATTCCCACCGACTGATAAAGCACCCAGTGTGTTGCCGTGGTAGCTTTGGTGACGGGCGATGAACTGGGTTTTAGTATGCCTTCCTTGTTCAAGGAAATATTGCCGAGCCATTTTCAATGCCGCTTCGACCGCTTCAGAACCGCCGCTCGTCATGTAAACATGATTCAGTGGGTCAGGCGCGATGTCCGCGAGTTTTGTCGCGAGATCTTCCGCTACTTGGCTGGTAAAGAACCCTGTGTGTGCGTACGGTAGATCATCCAATTGACGTTGAATGGCTTGCTTTACTTGAGCGTTATTGTGCCCCAAGTTAGAGACTGCAGCCCCACCACAGGCATCGAGGTACTTTTTACCCCGAGAGTCGTACAGGTAAGCACCTCGACCATGGGAAATAGTCGGCAGTGATGAGTGGCAGTGGCGATGAAAAATATGGGACATAACCGAAACCTTTAAACCGTTGACTATTTGACAATAGTTCATGGTTTAGTGCTTGCCAGTTCAATAATGCGATAACTTTAGGGTCTTGCAGTTTCATCTCACAACTTAATCATTTCAACGTGGAAATTGGCTCGTCAGAGTGCATCGATTTATCGTGTTAATGCGCTTCCTTAACAGGCATTGTTTATGCGAGAGCAAACACGGATGCAGCGTCTAAATGGAACGAAGAATGTTTGAGTTGATCATTTATAAAATGCATCTTATAAAGTGATCTGATGGGGGTTACATTGCGTACTCATAGAGATATCGAATCAAATATTAGCAAAAGAGAATTGGAATGAACGACTTAACGATTTTTTATGACGGTACCTGTCCTCTTTGTTCAAAAGAGATGGCGGCATTACAAAAACAAGATAAGAAAGGCCGTATTAAGCTCGTCGATATCTACAGTGATGAATTTGCTCAGTATCCTCAAATAAACGCTGACGCGGCCAATACCGTGCTGCATGCCATCGATAACACCGGTCAATTGGTACTTGGTCTGGATGTCACGTATAAAGCATGGGATTTAGTGGGCAAAGGTTGGCTTTATGCGCCGCTTCGTTGGCCTCTGATTAAGCCTTTTGCTGACTGGTGTTATCTGCGGTTTGCGAGAAACCGCTATAGAGTGTCTTACTGGCTGACAGGCGTATCAAGATGCGATAGCAATAGCTGCTCGCGATAGTTCACTTCCAAAGCGGCCATATTTAGACCGAGAACATCGGTGATACGCCGTAGCTTTGTCCACTCATTAATATCATGCCGACCAGAATCAGAAAGAGGCCGCCAAGTAGCTGAATCCCATAGCTCGTCAATTTCCATCTCTTTGAATGGCTGTTCTTTTCCAATATGAGATAGCGCTGCACAATAAACTTGCCCGTTAACGTCATTAAAGCAATCAATGAGGTCGTCATAGCGGTGCCAATTGCCATGACAATTGCACTTGCAACGCCCATCCAGTAAAGCTCAGCGATATTGGCAAAAAGCAGTACCATGATTGCACCACTACAAGGTCTAGCCCCAATGGAGGCAATAATCCCCATGTATTCCCGATAGGTTGACGCCTTATTCACCGCGTCAGCGTCGGCAACATGTTGATGGCCGCACCCGCAATCTGTGCCATGGGCATGACTTGCTTGACCGATGATGGGTTTGTGCAAGAGCGAAGACGTGGGCGTATGAATGGCTGATTTCATCGCAGCGGATTCTTTTTTAATGGCCTGGGCTCCGCTTAGCGGTAAAGCGTTCAGTATCCGCAGTTTGGTAGGGCGCATGGCCAGATAGAGTTGCTTAATCGCTTTCCAACAAATTAATGCACCCAGAATGCTCACTAACGCAAAGCTTAAAGACAGAAAGACGGTAGCTTGTTGGTTGACCACTCGCATCGATGCGTTGAACCCCCAAACCAGCACACTCACGAGAAGAATGGCAACGAGAGCCTGACACAAGGCAGAAATAACGGTCAGCATAAGGCTGGTTTTTATCTTGGCTGGATGGGTCGCGAGATAAGTGGTGACAATGACTTTGCCATGACCGGGCCCCAATGAGTGGAGCGCGCCATACAGAAAACTGAACCCAATCAGGTAGCTTCCTGCGATCAGTGGATTTGTTTTCGCTTCGTATAATAGATCAGCCAGTTGGGTGTTCACTTCGCGCTGCCATTGAATACTTGATACCACGATCGATGGCCACATTAGCCACAATTGATACAAGCAAAAAACGAAGGCAACCATCACAATGGCGCTAACGTAATGACGGCGGGAGAGCATAAATCCTCCTTGATGCGAAGGTTCTGTAGGTGATGGATGTCGTTTCATAATTTTTTCTTAAAGAGGTAAATGGTTAACCTGCAGTCTATATTACTGCGCAGTGAATGCTGATGGTTTGGCTGAACAATTGCCCTAGCGCATTATCAGGGTCAGCATCGGCAGGTAATGCCATGGCATAGCTCATTTGCTCTGCGGTTGGATTGGGCTGGGTCAGATCCAGCTGACATTGGCGAGCAAGATCGGTGGATAAAACGATGTCGTTGACCGATTTCCAAGTCATATCGACATAGTAACTTGGCTCAAAAATTAACAGGCGTAACGATTCTCTTGTCACTGGCATTGGTTTTGACAGGGGGAGTTCAAAACTGAGTACCAATCTCGCCTTGTCACGTGTAAGTTTCTCGCTATGAGCGACACGGTATTTAATCGGTGTGTCGTCATCATAGAAGTACGTAAAGTAATGCTCGTACAGCATATTTGACAGCATGGATGACGCTAATTCTTGAAACGTTTCTTGCTCATTTTCAGGCGAAATATCCTTGCCATCAAGCACGTACGCTGAGGTCATTGCGTCAAAAGACCACTCCATTTTAAAACCGATGATCATTCCATTCTCACCTTGGATGTGCGTTTTCATTTCTATCCAAGAGTGAGGGTGAGCTTGCGCTGAAGTAACAAAAAAGACGGCAAGCAGTGGTAGCCATAAGCGCTTATTTTGCAATCTGGCTGCGCGGAGTAAGTGGTGACGCATTGATTTTAGAATGGTCAATTTTCATTACTCCTGCAGGCAGGTTAATAGCTGCGCTTCAAACGTCTCATCAATGGTGTCAGAAATAAGTTCAATACGGCTTTCAAAGCAGTCGTCTAGCTCCATTTCTGTTAAACCATCTGGCGTGAGGTTGTAGCCGAAAATGCCGTTTGTGGTAATAAACACGGCTTTCATGCGCTCAACGTTCAGCTCTACTAACAGTACGATGAGTTTTTGCCGATCAAATATTTTCTCTGGAGAGAATCGCCACCCCACACTGTGATACCCTTCGCCTGAGTTTGTTGCTTTTAACATGCCGTTTTCTGGCATTGGCATCTCAGAAACGAGTGGCCTGTCTCTGGCATGGTGATGATGATGCGGAGGGTGTTCGTGAATGGTTGTTTCCCCCTCGAACTCCTTGAAAGGGATGACCCCATGCTCTGCAAATATCACTTTGGTGTTTGGTCGCCCTATGTTTTCCACGTAAGCTTTAAGTTTGTCGGAGTCGCTTTCTTTGTATAAATCGAGCTTATTGCCCACCACGGTGTCAGCAATCGCTATTTGTTGGTTGAACGTTGCATGATCTGTATAACGAGAGTCAGACAGTTTACGTGCATCGACTAATGTGATGTTCTTTTGCAATGACAACACCTGACGATAGTGCTCAGATGAGAGTACCTGCAACACCTCTTTCGGGTGACCAAGTCCGGTTGGCTCAATCAATAGTCGGTCTGGTTTCGCTTCAGATAGCAACTGGTTAAGTGCAATTTGCATCGGTAAACCCGCAGCGCAGCACATGCAGCCACCGGGGACTTCTCGAACAAAGACTTGTTGCTCTATGTTTTGACCTTCTGTGCTCTGTTGAACGGCACGCTGCTGTCCTTGTACTAGACTGCCATCGACACCAATTTCACCAAATTCATTCACCAATACTGCCCAGCGTTCGTTACTCGGTTTGCTTGCCAGTAGGTTAAGAATTGCTGAGGTTTTTCCAACACCTAGAAAGCCAGTAATAATGTTGGTGGGAACACCGATGACTGGGGGAGTATTAGTGTTCATTAACGATTCTCCTTTCAGTCTGGACAAGAGCCTGATTGGCGGATGCGACTGACTGTGAAAACTCAGACTTCCTAAACACAGAGTAGTCTGGCGAAACTCTAGAGAGGGAATCATTCACGACACAGTCTTGATTGATTACTCTGCCGTAGATAACCTCGATCGGCGCTAGACAATCTGCGTTTAACAAGCGCGATACATGGCCCGCTCGATTTGTTCTTAACATATTGATTTCTCTTATTTCGAAGCAAGTCCACCAAGAAAAGTGCCTAGTGAAAGAACCTAAGTCGGTGCTTAAATACGATTCCTAAATAAGGCACTGAAATGACGACAGGCTTACTCAATCTTTTTTTATAATGGCGTGCAACAATATCTAATTGTGCGCTTCCAACGGTGGTCGATATTTATCGTTCAAATGACAGTCGCATGGCTCGCTGTGATGGTTGAGTGATAGTCTTATCACTATATGCCAAGCCACCGTTTACCCAAGTATTTTGGATCTGTGCTGAGAACTGGTGTCCAGAAAATGGTGACCAACCACATTGATACAAGCTGTTTTCATTGGTGACGGTTGTTGGTGTCTCTGTGTCGACCAAGACCAAATCAGCGTAGTAACCTTCTCGAATAAAACCTCGCTCTTTAACACCGTAACGAATGGCCGGATTGTGCGCGGTTTTCTCAACCACTTGAGTCATTGTCATGTGCCCATTTTTGACTTGGTCGAATAAGCTGAGAAGTGCATGTTGTACCAACGGCAATCCTGCTGGCGCTTGATCATAAGGAACCTGTTTTTCTACCCAAGTGTGAGGCGCATGATCGGTTGCGATGATATCGATTTGGCCAGTACTCAGCGCTTTTAGCAGTGCATCACGATCACTCGAGTATTTTATTGCAGGGTTGCATTTGATTAGGTTTCCGTGTGCTGCATAGTCATCGTTTGTGTACCAAAGATGGTGAACGCATGCTTCTGCGGTAATATTCTTATTTTGAATTGGGCCCGACTCAAACAAGGCGAGCTCTCTTTCTGTGGTGATATGCAAAACGTGAAGTTGGCTGCCGTGTTTTTTCGCCAATTCCACCGCGTAAGACGATGAGGCATAACAGGCTTCGTTATCTCGTAGGGTGGGGTGATCCTCAATGGTGAAATCTGGCTTTTCGAGTAGCAGCTTCTCTTTGTTTTGAGCGATGATCGAGCCACTTTCACAATGAGTAACAATCAGTACTGGTGCGTCACGGAATATCGCATCCAAAGCTTGTGGATCTTCAACCAGTAAATCACCGGTTGAAGCGCCCATAAACACCTTCACGCCGCAGTGTTTTGTTGGGTCGAGCAATCTAATTTGGTCTAGATTGTCTTCAGTCGCGCCGAGGTAGAACGAGTAGTTAGCCAATGACCTCTCTTCAGCAATGGCAAATTTCCGCTCGAGTGCTGCTATTGTCGTCGTTGCTGGACTGACATTCGGCATTTCCATGTAGCTTGTGATACCGCCTGCCACCGCTGCGCGAGATTCAGTGGCAATCGACCCTTTATGTGTTAAGCCTGGCTCTCTGAAATGCACTTGATCGTCGGTCATCCCAGGAATTAAATAGCGCCCTTTAGCATCAATGACCTCATCATCACCTTCTGGTGTTATATCGATGCCTATGGTGTCAATTCGCTGACCGACAATTCGTACATCTGTTTCTGTAATGATCCCTTCGTTTACCACGCGCGCATGTTTAATGAGTGTTGCTGACATAGTGATTCGGGTGCTCCTTTCTGGTGAAATCTGTGGTTAGGTCTGTTGTAGTGAAATTTATATAAAATTTGGTTTTTACAATTCTGGCCAGCTAACCGAGTTTGCGCATTCATCGCATACACAATTAATCTCAAGTTGTGGGCTAACAATGGTGAAGCCCTGTTGTTTTGCATGCGATTTAAGTCCGGTAATCATTTTCGGGTCGATCATTTGTTCGCTGATTTTGTTGCATTTAGAGCAGATCAGAAATTGAGGGATGCCATGCTCGTGTTCACATAAGATGTGAGAACAAACAATGTATTTGTTTGATACCTTCAGCTTGTGGGCAAAATGCTCGTTTTCGAGAAATTCCAAAATACGGTAGACAGACATCGCTGGCACATTCTGCGAAAAGTGCTGCATGCAATAGTCCACTAAGTCATAGGCAGAGAGCGCCTTGTCAGCATGAATAAGTGCTTCTAAAACCAACTTTCGCTTCGGCGTTAATTGCTTGCCACGGGCAGTGCACTTCTTTTCGACATGCTCAATGATGGCTTTAACACTATCTATATCAACAGCATTGCTCATATCAACAACATTACTCATATCAACGACATTGACCCAAACGTGATAGTCCGAATGGTGCAATACGGAACCATTCAAAAGTGCTACGAACGTGCCTTAGTGTTGTGTTTCCATTACCTATCATTTACCCAATTCTCCTATCCAAGTCTTGGCTGCACTTAGTCTTTATTTTCCATATCACGCTAGATGTGATGAACAATCCGGTGGCAATGCAAACCATTGTTGGGCCAGTCGGTGTGTCGAGTAGATAGGAGGCGCGAAGCCCCAAGATACTCGAACTCGTGCCGATCACGGCGGCAAGGATAACCATCATTTCAGGTGTTTGGCTGAACGGGCGAGCGGTTGCCGCAGGAATGATGAGCATGGCGACTATCAATAATACGCCCACGACTTTGATGGCAACGGCGACGACGATGGCAAGCGCAATGGTGAGAATGAGTTGTTCACGTTTAGGAGAGAAATTACTGGCCAACGCTAAGTCTTTGTCGAGTGTGGATAGCAATAAGCCAGACCAACGAAACCTGATTAGCCCAATAACAAGCAATGTACCTATCCAGATAATGAGCAGGTCCATTTTGCTCACCGCGAGAATGTCACCGAACAAATAAGCCATGAGATCAAGGCGCACGCCTGACAAAAAAGACACGGCAACAAGGCCAATCGCCAACGCGGAATGTGCCATGACGCCAAGTAAGGTGTCCATTGCGTAACCACGCCCGCTGAACTTAGAGACTGTAATCGCCATAATCAGCGCGATAAACAGAACACTAGGAAAGATGGGAAGTGAAAAGGCGAGGGACAGCGCGACGCCTAACATGGAGGCATGCGCAGTCGCGTCCCCAAAGTACGCCATGCGTCGCCAAACGATAAAGCACCCAAGAGGGGCCGCCGCCAAAGTCACGCCGATGCCAGCCAACACCGCTCGCCAGAGGAAATCATCCAGCATTAAGTGCGCTCCCTTTAAAATCGTTTGAAGGTGTGCGGTGGCGATATACGCCTAAAATATCGTTATCGTCTAGGCCGAATAGTGCTTTGTATTCTGGTGATGCACTGACTTTTTCTGGCGCGCCTTCGCAACAGATTTGCCCATTTAAGCAAATGACTCGGTCTGTCCGCTTCATCACCACATGTAGGTCATGGCTGACCATGATGACGGCGCACCCTGTTTCTTTTCTGATTGAGTCTATGTGTTGATAGAAATCGACGGTTCCGCGTTGGTCTAGCCCCTGTGTTGCTTCATCAAATAGTAAAACCATAGGCTCTTCTAACAAGGCGCGAGCTAGCAGAACGCGTTGAAGCTGACCGCCTGATAGGGCGTTTAATTGCTGTTTTTCTACGCCAGCAACGCCCGCCTGAAGCAGAGCCAGTCGAACCGCGTCCTTTGAGCGTCGTAATGGAAGCGTTAAAAATCGAAACACGGTCATTGGCAGGGCTTCGTCGACATGCAGGCGTTGTGGCACGTAACCAACCTTCAAACCTTTGGCGCGTTCAATGTGACCACTCATAGGTTCGATTGCACCAATGAGTGTTTTCAACAGTGTCGATTTTCCAGACCCGTTTGGGCCGACGATGGTGACTATCTCGCCTTGGCTTACTGAGATATTGACTCGGTCAAGTATTAGGTGGTTGCCGAATTTAACCGACAGCGCATGGGATGAAATTAGCATCGAGCAGCTCATGTTTGTGTTGTTACGGCAAGCGAAGAATGAGAATCATTCAATTTTCAATACGCTCCAATGGTAAGGTATGTTATAACATAACAAATGAACTTGCCAACTTTCGTGTTTTGTTCGTATTACACGATCACTATTAGGAGACAACAATGCTTAAGAAAGCTTTATCAGGAATGGTCATCAGTTTGGTGATGACGTCACACAGCTATGCAGATTCACCAAAGGTAGCAGTGGATATCGCACCATTACACTCTCTTGTCGCACAAGTTATGGATGGAGTCGGTGAGCCCGATTTGCTGATTCGCCCTGAAATGTCACCGCATGCATACAATCTGCGCCCTTCAGAAGCAAAGTCACTCTCAGAAGCAGACATTGTCTTTTGGATTGGTGAAGGTTTGACACCTTGGCTTGAAAAACCGCTATCTAGTCTAGCGGGGTCAGCGACTCAAATAGAAATGATGGAAGTAGAGGGGACGACTCTTTATGATTTTAGAGAAGGTGCAACCTTCGAAGCTCACGATCATCATGATGACAAAAAAGACCACCATAAAGAAGAAGCTCATGGCGATCATGATGACAAGCACGATGAGCATGATGACAAACACGAACACCATGATGAAGAAGGGCACCATGATCACGGCGAGGAACATAACCACCATCATGATGGACATGACCCACATGTATGGCTCGACCCTAAAAATGCAGAAGTTTGGGTGAATATGATTGCTGAAACATTGGCTGCTGAAGACAGAGAAAACGCACAGACATATCAGGAAAATGCCAAAGCGACAATTCGTCGTTTACACAAGCTTTCAAGTAACATTGAACAGCAAGCCAAGGGCTTGAAAGATGTGAAGTTTATTGTGTTCCATGATGCTTACCAATATTTTGAACAACGTTTCCAATTACAGGCAACGGGCGCAATTTCTATCTCAGATGCGTCTAAACCGAGCCCTGCGCGTATTTCAGAAATTCGCCAAACGGTGAAAGAGTTAGGCGTAACATGTGTTTTTACTGAACCTCAGTATAACCCTGAGCTAGTCAATAGTGTGTTTGAAAACTCGACAGTAAAAACCATTGGCACCATGGATCCGCTCGGCGCGGACCTCGCCACAGGTAAAGAACAATACAATTTACTACTGATGGCGATGATAGATAGCCTAAGTCAGTGTGAACGTTGATTTCGCAATAATTGTCCCCTTTGTGTGCATATTATGCGCAAAGGGGAGTCGTCTGAAATTGGCTCTCAGCATTGGGTTCATTACATAGCAGATGCCATTGCCAATTTGAGTATATTTCTCATTTGAACACGCCCACGTTGAATTATTTTTTACCCTTTGTAGCTGTCACAATTTAATTATAATCCCCACTCCAATGAACACAGTTTTTTTATAAACCAGTCGAATGCTTTACCTTCTTGATCCTTATGCCACGCTATAAAAAGATCTTGATCAGGCCGTGGAATTTCACATTGTTTTTCAACCAACTCCCCGCTCTTTATATAAGGTGCCGCCATATGAATAGGCAAATAGCCCACTCCCAGCCCTTTAGCTTGTGCTTCCAATTTTGCTTCCATTGAGTTAACACGTATCACTCTTTTACTATCAAATAAACCGCTGTTTCTCACCGGTAGGGCTTGAGAGGTATCTGAGACCACGATCGCGGGGTATTCACTGAGCGTATTTGCTTCAAGCACACCATTGTGATCCGCTAGAGGGTGGGATGGTGAAACGGCAAATACAAAAGATAGACACCCAATCTTGTGGGTTTTAAACATTCCTTTAGGCAATTCGCCGGTTGCTCCAATGACAATGTCAGCTCGTCGACTATGCAACGCATCCCAACCTCCACCGAGTACTTCCACGCCCAAGCTGACATTTACCTTGTGGTCTAGCTTGTTGAAATCTTCAAGCACATCAAAGAGGCGTTGAGAATTTATCACTGTATCTCTCGCCACTCTTATTTCACTTTCCCAGCCACTTTCTAATTGCTGCACGGAATCAAATAACCGACTTGTCGCCAATAGAATTTCTCTGCCGTGTTCCAAGACAAGTTGACCTGCGGGTGTGAGTATTGCTCGTTGCCCGCTACGATCAAATAAAGCAACGCCCATTTCTTCTTCTAGCTTTTTGACGGTGTAAGTTAATGTTGATGGAACCTTATACAAAGACTCAGCTGCGGCAGCAAAGCTTCCCTTTTTATCGATTGCATCTAGCGCTCTTAATGCGTCTATGGTTATGGAACTGTGCATGTCATTCTCTTGTTCAAATATATTGAATTTAAAATTCAAAATGTTTCGATATTCTTCTCAATCTAACATGTCTAAACTCGTATTTAGTGACTTTATTTAAGCTATGTAAGCTTTATATGTCTAACGTTCATTATTGAAATTATTTGAGTATTTAATTCAATGATTGAAGTTTTCTCAATTTTTTCCTGATCAGGGCGCAACAAATCTATTTGTTTGGTTCAGTGGTTGTGGCGATGAAGGCACCTGTCAACGAACGGTATTTATCGCTGTAGGCTCTGGTTCCGATATCGACGTATTAGAATAAATCGTTGCAACACCATCAGCCCATTTAGCTTGTCCCTAGGAGGCAACACTATGATTACAGTCAGACAATCTCACCAACGTGGCCGTACTAACTTTGGTTGGTTAGACAGCAAACATACCTTCTCGTTTGGTCACTATTACGATGTGAATCAAATGGGTTTTTCAGCTCTACGAGTTATCAATGATGACATCGTTTCACCAGGGGCTGGCTTCGACAAGCATGGTCACAGGGACATGGAAATCATTAGCTATGTTCTAGAAGGTTCGATAGAGCATAAAGACAGCGAAGGTAATACTAAAGTTTTGCCTGCTGGTGAGTTCCAATTGATGTCAGCGGGGGCGGGGGTGTATCACAGTGAATACAACGCTTCACAAGCCCTACCTCTGAGATTCTTACAAATTTGGGTCGAACCAAACACATTTGGTAACAAACCAAGCTATGAACAAAAACACTTTGGTAAAGAACAGGGTCTAACAACGATCGCAACCCCAACGGGTGAAGATGGTACTTTGCTTATAAAACAAGAAATGAAACTCCACCAGTTGATACTAGAGCCGGGAACGGATTTAATGATGAGTATCGACACAGGTAGAAATGTCTATGTTCATCACATTAAGGGCACACTGTCTGTAGATTCAGTTGATCTTAACGGTGGTGATGGGGCAAAGGTCGAGGATACAAATAAGCTCACTTTGGCCAACCGAGGACAAACCCAAGTGACCGCATTGGTGTTTGATTTACCTTAAGTCGCGATACAAACTCGTACAACGTGTATTTTATGAATTAGAAGATACATTAAGGTCGGCCAGTATTTAGCTCTGTTGGTGCCAACAGAGCGTTTGCGCTCGTAGTCAAAGCGTAGACAATAACCCATCACTTCAAGATTAATCTGACCAGCAAGAATGTTCAATTGCCGTTGATAACACTCTCAAGCTTGTTGGCGATCACTACGAAGTTGATTTTGACGATTTTGAAGAAAAACTAAAGAATTCAAACGTTAAAATTGTACTTCTATGTAACCCACATAACCCTGTTGGAAGAGTTTGGAAAAAAGATGAACTAGAAAAGCTTGTTTCGATAGCTAAGAAATACCAAACCATAATCATCAGCGATGAAATTCATGCCGATATTATTTTTGAAGGGTCTGAATTTACCAGTATTTTGTCTCTAGATTACGACAATAGTATTTCTATTATCGGCTCTTCGGCGAAAAATTTTGGCCTTAGCAGCATCTCTAATGGCTATATCTACAGCGACAATTCAGAACTACACGCAAAAGTAAACCGATGTCAGCATCGATGTCATTAGATCACGGTAACGCGATGACAACCTACGCGACAATTGCGGCTTATCAGCATGGTGAAACGTGGTTTAGCAAGTTTCTAAATTACACGCAAACCAATATGAACTGGATTGTGGATTTTTTAGCAGCGAATATCCCCAAGATTAAAGTATTCAAGCCTGAAGGGACCAATCAGATTTGGTTAGATTTTTCAGGGCTTGGATTAAAGTCTGAACAACTTCAAGAATTGTTAGTGACACGCTCTAAAATAGCGCTGACACCGGGCACGTGGTTTGGAGAAACCGATAAGAATTTCTACAGAATGAATTTCGCGTCTCCGCTATCTCAGATTGAAACGTCTTTAAAGCGACTGCTTAACGAAATTAACTTGCTTGAAAGATAACGAGCGCACCACTTTCTATTCAAAGCGCTTATTGTGAGGCTCTAGAGTAGTTTGGGGGTACAAAAGAGGCTTTTCTTGAATGAAAGTAAAGCCTCTTAGAGATAGATGCCTGTACTCTATTGCTTAGTGAATCGATCCAAACATTTATGGTAATAATAAGCGGATCTCTGGAATAAAAGCGATAGCCAACAATGTGACGATAAGTACCGCACAAAACGGCATGATGCTTCTTCAGCATTTTCCATCTGCTCGTATCTGACTTTTTAGAAGGCCAGGTGAAAAGGCTGAACGACAGGAAATGGATAAACAGAATCCTGAGATCTCCGATCTGATTTTCGATAAGCAATGCTGACGCCTCCATGACCGTTGTAGAGATCTTGATACTTTCTAGTTGTCCAACAGCAGGTTTCTTTGCATCTGTAGTTTATTGTTCTCATTTTGAGAACTGTCATTGTCTATTTTTGATGTTTATCGCTCTCAGGTCAACGACTAGTATGGAGTTATTGAAACAACACACACAATATTTTTTGGAGATTTACCATGAACAAACTACAACAATTTTCAGCACCGGCAGGCCGCTTTTTTCTCGCTCTTATTTTTGTTATGTCTGGCTTTAGCAAAATAGGTCAATACGAACAAACTCAGGGTTATATGGAGATGATGGGCGTACCAGGTATACTTCTCCCTTTCGTTATTGCTACTGAGATAGTTGCCGGTCTTGCCATTGTTTTTGGCTGGAAAACGCGAATTGCCGCTATCGCATTTGCTGGCTTTAGCGTGATGTCCGCTGTTCTATTTCATGCCGATTTTAGCAACCCTGCCGAAATGACCAATTTTATGAAAAACATCGCTTTGGCTGGCGCATTCTTAATCCTGTTTTCTCAAGGTTCTGGTGCCTACTCTTTGGACAATCGTCAAAAATAACCGCATCAAAAGTTTCACATCAGGACGTCCTAATGACGTCCACTATCTTGCCTCAATAGAACCAATAATATGCCCATTGCGCAACCCACGCGGGATTGCCCCAATCGGTCCAGAGCCCGCGTTCAATTTGTCGAGCTAGGATAAATCTATCTAAAGTAACATTGAAACAGTGACGTTTTAGGGTTGTCGTTCAACGCGGTTGGGCGGAAAGTCAGTCGAAGTTGGATGCAATGTATTGGGGGAGCAAAAAGTAGTTGATAAAAGTTCGGAGTTCGAATTTTTTGATAATCTTGTACAAACTAAGGCAGAGCTACTGATAATGAAGCCGATGAATTCCTTATGGTTTTTTCTTGAATTGAACGCTTCAGAGGAACAACATTCCTCGTTAGTGCCTGCTATGTACTGCATTTATCGGATCTCAATTTACCTTTCAAAAACACGCTAACGATGGTATATCTTGCTCTTATGAAAAGAATTTACCTAAACGCAATGACCACCACTACCACCATGAGGGTACTCAGGGGGTAGTTTTTTGCGTATTTAGAAAACCTCTGAGTGAGTCATCGCCAGAGGTTTTTTTGTATCTAGGCTTTGTATTTCACTCAGAATAAATTGGAGATGAAATATGAAAACACATCGTGAAATCGCAGAACAGCTCGATTTATTCCACTCAGAATCACATGCACCAGGGATGATGCTATGGCACCCTAATGGATGGCGTCTTTTTGAAAGCATCAAAAGCCACATGAGGCGTGTTTACATTAGAAATGGATTTGAAGAGGTGAATACTCCAGTCTTCATGAAGCAGGGACTGTGGCAAAAATCAGGACATATGGATATGTTTGCTGACAGTATGTTTTTTGGTAGCGGCAAAGAAGGCCACGACAAATACGTACTCAAGCCAATGTCTTGTCCCGCTCATATATTGTTGTATAAGCGCGGCGTTCATAGTCATAGAGAGCTACCGATCAAACTGTTTGAGTTTGGATTAGTACATCGCAATGAGTCATCCGGTTCGTTGAACGGTTGTTTGCGAGCGCGTCAGTTTACTCAAGATGATGCCCATGTGTTTTGTAGATGGGAACAAGCTGAAGATGAAGTTCGCCAGTTCTTACAAAGAGCTAAGAAGGTGTACCGTGATTATGGGTATGACCAGATTGAAGTAAAGGTTTCAACTCAACCAGAAAAGGCACTTGGTGATGACGAAGACTGGATACGAGCGCAAGATGTCCTTGTTTCAGCTTGTTTTAATGAAAGCTTGGAAGCGGAGTTGCAAGAGGGAGAAGGTGCATTTTATGGGCCGAAGATCGAGCTCTCTTTAACAGACTCAATGGGTAGAAGTTGGCAATGTGGCACTATCCAGTTTGATTTCAATTTAGCGAATAGGTTCGATGTTAAATATACAAACGAAGAAGGTGACTTCGAAGTTCCTGTCATCATGCATCAGGCTATGTATGGTTCTGTAGAACGTTGGATTGGTATTTTGCTTGAGATTTCTCAAGGAGATTTGCCTTTATGGCTGCATCCACAGCCAGTAGCGATCGCTTCAGTGAATGAATCAAACTGTCGCTTTGCAAAAAATGTAGCGGAAAAACTGATAGATAATGATATACCTGTTTTCTTGGATCCAAGTAAAAGTTCTGTTGGAAGAAAAATGAAACGGTTCCATAAAAAGAAGATCCCTTTTGTTATCACTATTGGTGACCATGAAACAGCTCAAGGTGTAGTGTCAATCAAAAGCCGAAAGGAAGGCGAATTAGAAGAGGTACACGTCGAACATTTAGTGGAGTATATTTTATCAAGATTAAAATAAAGAATGGGCCGTTTTATGCGGCCTATAACTCTAGAGCGCAAATTCAGGCGGAAATGAAAGCTTCTGGGAGTTTCTTGCACCACTTCCCAATCGCAAACATAAGGAAAAGTACTGCGATTCCAGTGGCGTAACCTGCCACTGAGTAGTCACGTTATCAAGGAAATGGGCATAAACGTGATAGTGAGAGTGCTAGTTGCATCTGACATATTTAAACTTCGCCCCATTTCATTCTAAGATTTGTAACTAGAAGAACTGCTGTATAAGTTCATCTTTCGTCCACCTTTAATCCACCCATAGTGAGTAGGGTTATAATTTAACGGTAGGTTTTACAGGGGTTTCAGTAGCTTGAATGGGAAATTGGAAGAATTTAGACCGTTAAAAACGGTGAAACCCCGATGTTGGTAGCATCGGGGTTTCTAATTTTTAGATTTTCGAGTGGTAAAGTCGATTATCTTTTCTATGCAGAAGGCTTGGATTTATCCAGCTAATTCCTTGGTAGGGAATTAAACGCGGATGAAGTCCATGTGCTCAACTTTTGGCTTGAACGCGTGACGTTGAACGTCTTGTGGCTTAACCTTAACTTCTGCGCCGTCGATCACTAGAGTGATGCCTTCGTAGAATTCTGGCTTGTCCATTTGGTTCATAACTTCGTTATGAGTCAGCGCGATAGATACAGGAGCTGCTTCGCCACCGTAAACAACTGCTGGGAATTGGCCCGCGTGACGTAGGCGGCGGCTCGCACCTTTACCTAGTTCAGTACGTACTACTGCTTCAAATTTCATAGTTTTACTCTCAAAATTAGTAAAAATTAAATATCGCATCCACAATGCGACCTTGTGAGATGCTCTTACGTTTCGATTGCAACTGAAGTTACTATCAAAACGAGCGCGGATACTAACATTCTCTTTCTTAGCGAGCAACTGAAAATGGACTTAAGCTCGTACAATTGAACAGATTTTGTGTAATTCAAAAAAGACCAAGCTATTTGATTGCCAACTTCAATGTTAAGGTTGCTTTTAACCCTCCCATTGAGCTTTCTTCTAAATGCAATTGACCTCGATAACTGTGCGACATTTCACTGACTATATTTAAGCCTAATCCAGTGCCTGGTGTTGTTTCATCTAGGCGAACACCTCTTTCTATCGCTTGTTTTCTTTTCGTCTCAGGAATTCCTGGGCCATCATCTTCTATATGGATATGAATGTGTTTATCAGCAGTGAGTTCACTGTGTACTCGAATCGTTCCACGAGCCCACTTGTAACTGTTTTCAAGTAAGTTTCCTAGCATTTCATCCAGATCGGTTGAATCGGCGGCAACCTCTAGATCAGGATCGAGCTCGTTAATCAACATCACCTCTCGATCGGCATAAACTTTATCAAAGGCAATTGAAATCTCGTCAATACGTTCGCTTGGGTTAGATTTGACTGACAGTATATTCGCAGCCCCTGCCATTCTTGCTCGGCCTAGGTGGTAATCAATATGGGTTTGGATTTGCTCAATGGCTGGCGACAGTTTTTTCTGCTCGCTAGCGGGCAACAGTGCTATTTCGTTTTTCAAGACAGACAGTGGTGTCTTTAGTGCGTGTGATAAGTTGCCACCATGATTACGCGCTCGTTCTAAGAGTTCTTGGTAATGAAAGAGTAGAGCATTGAGGTCAGACACTAACGGGTAGACTTCTTTCGGGTATTCTTCGGCAAGTTGGTCTTGTTGGCCTGCTCTTAAAGCGGCGAGTTCTCGTTGCATTTTACCCAGTGGACGCAGTGACCAGCCTACCTGTAAACCGATAAGCACTAGAACACCCGTAAACAGCAAGCCAAGAATAATCCACAGCTGTTGCGTTAGGTGGCTTAGTGTATTCATAACAGGGGCTTCATCGACACCGACTAAAATATGCACAGGGCTTGAAACGCCAGGAAGGTAAATAGTTTGGGTGATATAAACCAGCTTTTCACCTTTGGCACCCAATATCTTCGTTCGGATAGGCAGGGATAGAATCTTAATATTTTTATCCCATAAAGAACGAGAGCGAAGGGACTGTTCTTCCGTTGCCACAACCCAATACAAACCACTGTAAGGTTGACTAAATCTAGGGTCCGATAGCCTTTTAGGAAGCGACAGTCGATCGTCTTTATCCGCTTCTACATGTGCGGTGATTTCATCCATTGCCAGTTCTAACTGACTCTTTACATCGCCAATAAGGTAATCATGCACCAGTTTTGGGATGCCGACACCCGCCGCCAGAATCATCGCACTCAGCCATAAAGAGGCCGCGATAAGTAGCCTGCTTTTTAGGCTGAGTCTTTTGATGGCGGAAAACCTAGTTGGCATTCAATTGGTACCCAAGTCCACGAACGGTTTTGATGACTTTCGGGTCTAACTTTTTACGAATACGACCAATAAAGACTTCGACGGTATTAGAGTCACGATCAAAATCTTGCTTATAGATATGCTCAACCAGTTCTGTGCGAGAAATGACTTTTTCAGGGTTATGCATGAAATAGGCAACGACTTTGTATTCTAACGCTGTCAGGCTGATGGCCTGTCCTTGCCAAAGCACTTTCGACGTTCGGGTGTCTAGGCTGAGATCACCAATTTGCATGACAGGGGCAGCGTTACCGGAAGCTCTGCGTAATTGAGCTCGAATTCTAGCGATGAGCTCAACCATTTCAAACGGTTTGGTGAGATAGTCATCTGCACCTGCATTTAAACCTTCTACACGCTGAGTAAGCGTGTCCCTGGCACTTAAAATAATGACGGGGGTATTAATGTTTTCATCTCGAATGCCTTTAAGGACAGTCAGGCCATCCAGTTTAGGCAACCCTAAGTCGAGGACGATTGCGTCCCATTCTTCTGACGTTGCGCGATAGAGCGCGTCGATACCATCTTGAGACAGTTCTGGTACCCACCCAGCGACTTCGAGTGTTTCTATGATTTGTTCACCAAGACGAGGTTCATCTTCAACCACTAGTATTTTCATGCAGATTCTCTTTATTATTCTGGTTAGTCAGGCATTACCGTTTACGTACTATTTTTTTATTACGTCGTGAAGGTTTCGGCCTTTTAGTTCAATCATCTCAAGGGTGGTAGCGTTATATTCTACTTTAATGACGTTCTGCTCATGAACGAGTTTAAGCTCGTATATCCATTCATCGTCATCTTCTTCTAGCTCTACTCTTATCACGCGGCCGTGCAGTTGTTCATCTATGGTTTCGTAAAGATCGGAAAAAGGCTTGATTAAACCTTGTTGAACGGCGTCATAGACTTCGTCTTGGTCTTCATCAAACTCAACTCGAGTCCCTTCTTTGAATGTGTCTTGAACCAAATCATGCCCAGAGGGTATCGGGTCATTTGGATTTGCGCTAGCGGGTAGGGCAATAAACAAAGAGCTCGTTAATATCACGATTAAGGCGTTAATTTTTCTTGTGAGCATATGGCAACCTTAGTTGAAATAATGACGTACTCCAAGTTCATATGGAGACGTTAAATCTAGTATAAAAAATCATGATGAATAGAAAGTGAACCACCGAGTTATTTTTGGTTTGTTATCGACTCTGTAATTCATCTTCGAACACCTTGTCTCTCATTTTCCAAAAGCGACCTGACTTGCGTGCAATAACGAACTGAGGTGGTCGAAATCGGTGTTGGTTATGAACGACTTTCGTTGGCGATGCTTCGTCGAATGGTCGATGCCTGTCAGCTAAATGTGGCCGAACGAACTGTTCTTTAAATCGTTCTTTCTGTTTCTTTGTTGTTAACGACCAAAACTCATGAACTTGAGCTTGATTCTCGCCGAGATAGGAGACTTTAAGCTGAGATTTTCCTGCTTGATCTTTATGTACCGTTAAGTTCATTTCTAAGCATTCAAACACCAGGGCATCTTTTAGATTGAGTGCCTCTTTTAGCTTTTTATCTGGGTCGACTAACGTCGCATCACACTCATGGCAAATCCGAGCGGCAATATCGTTATCAGCGCCGCACTCGTTGCAGTATTTCGCCCGAAAACGATAGCCGCAATGTTCTCTTTCACCTGTGTCTTCGTCGGTAAAAAAGCCCTGGCAGCGTCGGCCGAAATGCTCTAACAGAAACCCATTGCTGTCTAACTTGCCCCAGAAGTTATTATTGAAACCACAGGCAGGGCAGGGAATGGTGATGATTTCACTGTCAGAGTCGGGTTTAGGGTCGCCAACTTCAGGCTGGTATAAGTCGTAATTGTTACCGGCGTAATCAAGAACCAAACATTCATTTTTACCAGGGGATAACCTTAATCCTCGGCCAATGATCTGTTGATACAAACTCACGGACTCGGTGGGCCTCAATATCGCAATGAGATCGACGTGCGGAGCATCAAACCCCGTTGTCAGCACTGAAACGTTAACGAGGAACTTTATCTCGCGATTTTTAAAGCGTTGAATGATGTCATCACGTTCAAGAGTCGGCGTATCTCCAATCACGATGGCAGATTCTTCTGGAGGTAATAACTGCAATATCTCTTGTGCGTGACGCACCGTTGCAGCGAAAACCATGATGCCTTTTTTCTCTTGAGAAAATTGCACAATTTGTTCAACGATTTGAGGCGTTGCTCGTTTGGCTTGATCGATGACCATATCCATGTCGGCTTCTTTGTAACGTCCGGTATTCGCGGGTTTCAATTGAGAGAAGTCATACGACAATACTGGGGCATCCATCATTCTCGCAGGAGTAAGAAACCCTTCATCGAGTAAGTAATGAATGGGTAACTCAAAAATACAGTCGCGGAAGAACCGAGGCTCGTCGCTGCGAACCTGCCCACGAGTGTGGTACTGATAAATCCAGCCCATGCCTAAGCGGTAAGGCGTCGCGGTTAAGCCGAGAACTTTCATTCCTGAATTGAGCGCCCGTAAATGGGCAATGACTTTCTGGTAGCTACTGCCTTTAACATCGGGAACCCGGTGGCACTCATCGATCACTAGTAGAGAAAACTGATCTTTAAAATCATCCAGATTACGGACAACAGATTGAACCGAAGCAAAGACGACTTGCTGATCGGTTTCTTTTCGTCCAAGGCCTGCCGCGTAAATGGCACCTTTTAAACCGTACCCTTCGTATTTTTCATGATTTTGTTCTACCAGTTCTTTCACATGAGCAAGAACTAATACACGTCCTTTGGCCAAGCGAGCGAGTTCCGCAATGACTAAACTTTTGCCAGCACCGGTAGGAAGAACAATCACAGAGGGTGTGGTGTGTTTTCGAAAATAATGTATGACGGCTTTGACAGAGTCGGCTTGGTAAGGACGAAGTGTGTACATAAAGTGATTGAGATAAGAGTGATAACGCCCATAGTATCAGCTAATTTCTTTACGTGCGAAGCCTTATAGCTATTGTATTTTCGTGATAGGCCGTTGAAGGGTAGGGTGTTGATGACCATGCAAAATACGAAGTTTACGATTGAATCTGCTTCTTTATTCGCCGCCATTCAATCTATCTACAAAGATTCAGTTTGATAGTGTCTAATTTGTATTATCTCGCCTATAGATGATATATAATTTTGAACTTCATCACAGTACGAGGTAATCATGCGTTTAGATAAGTTTTTATGCGATTCGCTAGGTGTAACAAGAAAAGAAGCACATCAAATTCTACGCTCTAAGGCCGTCATGATTGACGGTAAAATGGAAAAGCGCGCCGCTTTACATGTCAAAGAAGAGTCTGTCGTAGAGTGGCAAGGCAATCAGCTTAAACTATCTGGGCCTCGTTATATCATGTTGTACAAGCCTGAAGGGTTTGTTTGTTCGCATGAAGATGGCACGAATCCGACGGCTTTTGAATTGCTTGATGAAATCAAAATGGATCAGCTTCATTTTGCTGGTCGCCTTGATGTTGACACTACAGGGTTGGTATTGATTACCGATGATGGTCAATGGTCTCACCGCATTACCTCTCCAAAACACAAATGCGAGAAAACATACCGTGTTTGGCTCATTGACCCTGTTGAAGACGATTACGTTGAGAAGTTTAAGCAAGGTATTCAATTGAAGAGTGAAGATGGACTGACACTGCCTGCCCACCTTGATGTACGTGCAGAAAAAGAAGTTCTGTTAACGATCCATGAAGGTAAATACCATCAAGTGAAACGTATGTTCGCTGCGCTTGGGAACAAGGTTGAAGCGCTTCACCGCGAAAAGATTGGTGAGATTGAGATGGATGAATCGCTAGAGCTAGGCGAATATCGTTTCTTAACCGAAGAAGAAGTGAACTCCATTTGGAAATAGTTTAGTTCCAAAATGGAAATCTCTTAGGTCATTTTAAGCGCTATTATATCCAATCTATACACTTCTAGACTGTGCAGCGGCAAACAGTGCGCTACATAGCATGTTAAAAAGCCAGACAATCAATGACTCAAAATACGATATCTTCCAGTGCAACAGCCCATAAGATTAGCTTTATGCTCTTTGCCGTTTTAGGGGCTATTGGGGCATTAACGCCTCTTGCCATTGACATGTATTTGCCTGCGATGCCAGCTATCGCAAAAGACTTAGGCGTGACTGCGGGTGAAGTTCAATTTACGCTAACGGCTTATTTGGCCGGTTTTGCCATTGGGCAATTGTTCCATGGGCCTTTTGCTGACAGTTTTGGTCGACGCCCCGTTCTTCTTGTCGGCATTGTTCTCTTTGCTATCGCTTCTGTTATCAGCGCAACGACAACGGGAATAGAAGCACTCACGTATGTGCGTTTTGCTCAAGGCTTTGCGGGTGCAGCGGCAGCAGTTGTGATACAAGCGTTAGTCAGAGATATGTTTGACAGAGAAGACTTTGCTCGTGCTATGTCTTTTGTCACGCTTGTGATGACGATTGCACCCCTGTTGGCTCCCATGATTGGCGGTTATTTGGCCATCTGGTTTGGTTGGCGATCGATATTTGCGGTGTTGGCCGTTTTCGCGATTATTGTTATTGCATTGGTGGTTTGGAAAATCCCTGAGACTTTGGCCATTGATAAACGGCACCCGTTGCGTCTAGGGACGACATTGCGCAATTACGCGGGTTTATTCCGTAACCCAACGGCGATGGGCCTTATTTTTGCGGGTTCATTTTCATTTGCAGGTATGTTTGCTTTTCTAACCGCAGGTGCATTTGTCTATATCGATATCTTTGGTGTGCGCCCGGACCAATTTGGATACTTATTTGGTCTGAACATCGTCGCGATGATCATTATGACGGCAATTAACGGAAGGTTGGTTAAAAAGGTCGGCTCACACGCGATGATGCGTCTTGGTTTAACCATACAACTGATTGCTGGTTTAGGTTTATTGCTAGGTTGGATGTTGGATCTTGGCTTATGGGGTACAGTACCTTTTGTAGTGATGTTTATCGGTACCATATCTACAATCGGTAGTAACTCGATGGGCTTATTGCTGAGTGGCTACCCAAACATGGCGGGTACGGCGTCTTCGCTAGCGGGTACGTTAAGATTTGGTACAGGCTCTGTTATAGGCGCCATCGTTGCAGCAATGCCAAGTGACGTTGTTTGGCCTATGATAGTGGTAATGACAGCCTGCTCTGTGTTGTCAATTATGTTTTATTGGACATTAGGAAGAAACGCATAGTGTCGACGTATACAATTGAAATTCAAAAACTGGTGAATGCGGCTCTTGAAGAGCTACATGCTGAACATGCTACGGGCAAACTGCCGGATGCACCTATTGCAAACAATCACTTTCTAGTCCGTTGGGTGACGAAGTCGTTAAAGAGCCAACGGTTCCATCGTTGTGTGGTTGATGATTTGATTCGCTGGCAGAAGTCTGGTCGCTCAAAAGGTGACAATGCAGCGTTGCCGTTTATTTTCAAACGCATCTCTGTATTTTATGCACAATTCTTTGCGGATAATGAGCAAGGCGAGGAGTTGAAAGACAGTGATATTGAAGCGTTCTTGGATTTAATGATTGCTGAAGATTGGGACGTGTCTACGTCAGAGCCGTTACTTGGCGGTGGTAAAGTTCAGATCTTTACTGATGGTCATAGCTCCTTAGCGTTATGCGCTGATCAGTGTGATGACTGTTTTGAGGGTGAGTTGCTGACGAAACCGATGCACTGGTTCGTGCGCGGGAATCATGCGTACTTCATCGAGAAAGCGGCCGCTGCGGGCTTTATGGTACATAAGGTGACGGATTACAAATCGGTGGTGAAATATCACGGCGAGTACATTATCTACCCTAGAAACCAAGGGCAGCAGCTGGCAGAAATTCCTCTTAATCTAAATGTGGATTAAACGGCGTTTTTGTAAGTCGTTCTTAAACTAGCCATAGAGGCTTTACATAGCATCACCATGACGCAATAAACAATACTTAAGCACTGAATAAGGCTATTCAACATGAATTTGCTATTTGTTCGGTGCTTTTTTGCAATCTCTCTTATCAATCCACGAAACATGACAGTGTTAATTTAGGTGGTAATCTAGTTCGGCGATTTGAGGCGTGATGCCTTTTTTATGGTTCATCGCGACTTTCCGGGGAAAGCCGCTTTTATCTTCAAGAAGAAGTAGTCTGTATCTCGATACCCATACCCCATTCGCTTGATTA
>NZ_MCWZ01000295.1 GCF_002877365.1 Vibrio sp. 10N.261.55.A7 | reverse complement strand
AGATTCTTTTTATAAAGTAATGGCAAACTAACTTTTAATCAAGTATCTTTTTCAAAAGATATTTATTGGAGAGATAAAATGCCATCAGACACCTCTAACCGATCAGACCTTTCTTCAACACAAGACGCTGTCGATCTCATTCTCGATCAATGGCTTAAAGCACGGCCCGACCTAGATTGCTCCTCTATGGGTGTGGTTGGTCGTCTACGTAGAACCAGCGGAATGTGGCAAAAAAAGCTCGATGCGGTTTTTAAAGAACATGGATTGAGCAGCATTGAATTCGATATTTTGGCTACTATGCGCCGCAGTGGACCTGAAGCGATTACGCCAACAGAGCTCTACAGCACGTTGATGTTGTCCTCTGGTGCGGTCAGTACGCGAATAGAGCAGTTAGTAAAAAAAGGATTGGTCGAACGCATTGCTAGTGAGCACGATAGACGCAGCTGTAAAGTCATGCTGAGTGAAGAAGGGGTTGCCTTTATTGATACGGCGCTGAACGCGCATGTGGGCAATCTGGATAATATGCTCAATCCATTGAATCAAAAAGAACAATCCGAACTTTCTAAGTTGCTTAAGAAAATACTGATTTCTGAACAGTAGTTCGTTGAATACCCAAGTCGGTAACCAGGCCTCAGCGGTTTATTGCCAACGCCGCTGAAGCCTCGCGTCGCTCACCTATCTTGATAAGTTGCCACTAGAAACGCCACCGATAAGTCAATCATCAAAACAAAACACGACTAACCGAATTTTCTTTTCAAGTTTTTATCGCCTAACCTGCCGCCTATTGTTGAGTTCGTCAGCGTCCAGATATCCGCTTCCCAAGCTTTAAAAGCAATGACTTAAAGAGATGCGCTTGTGACATTCGATTCGTTTTTGAAGCAAATAGACGATCATCTTCCGCTTTCCTTACCAATATTTCGTCACGGTTAATTTGAGCTGTGATCAAGTTACTGCTAGTCTCCGCGCTCAATTGTGCCGTTTCATTCTTTTGATGGGCACTTCGTTTTTACTTTTCGATTAAAAAGTATTCTAGGACTCGTTAACAGACAGTTATGACTAGTACGTTAAAACAACTTAGTTCCATCCATAAATATGGTATTAGCACCACAGATTACAAAGTAGGCCAAGATAATATTAAAAAGTGGGGGCTCGATATACACAACGTGGTGTTCTGTATCAGCGCAAGTCTTATTATTCTCCTCCTCTCAGCTTTACTGCTCGCAGACCCAACCACGGCAAAAGACACATTAAACAGCATCCGTAACGGCATCATGGCGGATTACGACTTAGTGTTTATGTGGTCAACAAATTTCTTCGTACTTTTCACCATGCTATTGATCATATCGCCCTACGGTAAAATTCGTATTGGCGGTAAAGAAGCGAAAACCGAACACTCTACCCTCTCTTGGGTGATGATGTTGTTTGCTGCAGGAATGGGGATCGGATTACTGTTTTGGGGTGTCGCAGAACCCACTGCGTACTTTACCAATTGGTGGGGCACACCGTTGGATGTCGACCCCTACACTCCTGAAGCCCGATCTCTTGCTATGGCAGCAACCGTCTTTAACTGGGGCATTCATGGCTGGGCCATTTATGGTGTGGTTGGACTGTCTCTGGCTTTCTTCGCCTATAACAAAGGACTACCACTCTCAATCCGCTCAGTGTTCTACCCAATTATTGGCGACAGAGCGTGGGGCTGGGCAGGTCACCTCATTGATATTGTTGCTGTGCTGGCCACTTTATTTTCTCTTGCTACCTCTTTGGGTCTTGGTGCTCAACAAGCCGCTGCCGGTATGAACCATGTCTTTGGCATTGAGAATGGCATCTGGCTGCAAATGACGGTGATTGTGCTGGTGACCTTCATTGCCATCATCTCAGTGATCAGAGGCATTAACGGCGGCGTGAAAATCCTGAGTAACATCAATATGCTGTTTGCCTTTGTATTGTTAGCCATTGTTCTAGTGATTAATTTTGATGTAGTGGCGGTAGCAATTCCTGACACCTTCGTGGCCTACGCGCAAAATTTCACGGCTTTAAGTAACCCGCACGAACGTGGCGATGTGTCATGGATGCAAGGTTGGACGGTCTTCTATTTTGCGTGGTGGATTTCATTAGGGCCATTTGTTGGGATGTTCATTGCTCGCATATCGAAGGGCCGAACCGTACGTGAATTCTTGTGCGCGGTGATCTTCATACCCACACTCGTCACCTTAATATGGATGGCAACATTCGGCGGTATTGCGATCGATCAAGTGATCAACAAGGTTGGAGAGCTTGGAGCCAACGGCTTAACGGATATTTCGCTATCACTGTTTCACGTCTTTGATGTGATGCCTTATGGAAAGATATTGTCGGCATTGTCGATTGTTCTCGTTCTTATTTTCTTTATTACCTGCTCGGATTCTGCGTCTCTTGTTGTTGACAGTATCACTTCTGGCGGCAAGGTAGATGCACCTGTTCCGCAGCGCATCTTCTGGGCGCTTGTCCAGGGTGTCATCGCTGCTGCCATGCTATGGCTAGGTGGTACAGAATCGTTACAGGCTTTGCAAGCTGGCGTGGTCACAACGGGCCTACCTTTCGCGTTGGTCACACTGGTGATGTGTGTTGGGCTGATAAAAGGGCTAAACACTGAGCGTTCTCTTTATGCGTAACTAACGCAGCCCAGAGCAGTTACCAAGTTACCAAGTTACCGTGCAGTTACAATGCAGGTTCATTTGCCAAGGAATATCGTATTTCTGATGGCAAGTGGGCCTGTAATTATGCTCATGACCAATCATCAAACCTCCACGACACAAGCCTCTAGCCCTTAGCCCTTAGCCCTTAGCCCTTAAGCATAGTAGCCCTATGAATCTTGCAGAGCGCACACTACTGCTGATACTTGACCAAACGGCCAATAGCCAAAATTTAGAAAAGCCCTCTGAATCAGCACTAGATAACCATAAGTAATTCGATGTTGATACATTAGGGTGATTGGCTTAGGTTAATCATTAGGACCAACGTCCTAGCTGAAAGTATTCAACATTGAGTAAGTAGGATTTAGAATAATGGCGAGGTTTTCATTCAAAATGAAGTCTTGAGAGAAGAAATTGAGCTCGCAAGAAGCAACTTTACACGCCCAAAATAGTGTCTTTCAAAACACTACGCGAGCAGCCTGTCATTAGTCGCTCACCAGACTCACAACAAGAATAAGGGAAGGTATGGGAATCAGAGTAAAACCAGAGCAATATGGACCTATCATTGCAGAGCTAAGAGATAATAACGTTATCTATTTCGGGCTAAAGGGCACAGAGTTGACCACGTCCCCTCCATTTGATCGACCAGCCAACATGCTGCTCTACTCTGTCGCTTCTTGCTTGATTCTGTCTTTACAAGCGGTCGCTAAGCGTAAAAAAATAGCCATTGATCCCTTTCATATCGAAATCAGCGCCCATAAAGGGGCTAAGTTACCCATACAGATCGTTCAGTACGACGTTGTGCTCAGCTCAAGTATCCATACCGATAGAGAAATTGCTGCGAGTTTATTAAAGAGCGCAAAAGCCATTTGTACTGTGAGTAATAGTCTTTCCGGCCAGTTTAATTTAAGCGTTAAATAGCAGGAAAGCGTAAAGCATCACAACGCATCAGCGGTTAGGGGCTTCAATAGTGAACTGCATGACTTATTACAATTGGCCGTGCTTTTTTAACCACTTCAACCCTTCTCGCTTTGCCAACCCTTCAATCTGTTGTTGCTCAATAAACTCGATAACCGCCTCGGAATCGGTTTTTGAGTACTCACGCAATACCCAACCTATCGCTTTTTGAATAAAGAACTCTTTGTCACTTTGGTTCTCACGAATAATCGAGAACAAAAGTTCAACATCGGTATTGTGTTTAAGCTTTAATTGATAGAGCAAAGCGGTACGTCTCAGCCAGATGTTATCGGACTTTCGCCAACGTTCAATACACGCTGCGGTCTCTTCTGGAAAGCGAATAAACAAGCCTGCCACATTATGTGTCGCGAGCATATCAACGGTGTCCCACCACGATTTTGTCGTAATCCAACGCTCTAGATCTTGCAGCATTGACACCGGCAGTTTCGTCTTAAGTTTGATCAACAAATCAACCGCCACCATTTGGTATTCCCGCTCGGGCAATTTCCATAGCTCATCAATCACATCGGGCAACTCGTCAATCGTTGGTATCTGGTCTTTGCTAAAGAGGTGTTTGAGCGCTGCTCGGCGAGGCCCCGATTGAATGCCATAAAACGCATACTGCCCACGCATATACGATTTCATAAACTGTGCATTTTCTACGTTGGATAATGGAATCAGTGCTTCCTTTACCGCTTGAATCCATTGGTGCATGTTTTTCCTTTGTTTATCGACTAACTGATTCTTGAGCTGACTCATACCTATCCGAATAGCTAAACTTAGTGTTATGCAAGAGTACCACCAAAATTTCCCCTGACAGAATAAAGGGTTACTACAGTAAACCACTCATAACACCATCAAATAACGATCTAGCATCACATTTTTCAAGGTAATAGTAGTGTAATTGCAGTTAAAGCAATTACACTACTAATTCACGCCTCAAAATAAACCAATGTTGTGATGCAGTACAAAATTGAAGACTCGATAAAGATTGCCATTGAGACACTGTCTGTCGGCATGTTTGTCACCGCGATAGAAAATACTAAACGCGTTAACTTAGCGCACGCAGGACGTGTCACATCCGTTGGAGCGATCCGTCAATTGAACGACAAGGGTGTCAAATACGTTTGGGTCGATTCCAAACTGTCTGATAAAGGCTGTGTTCTAAAGCCCATCCAGCACGAAGAAGTTCAGGAACCTGAACCTGTTGTAGCGAAAGAGAAAAGTACGGCTCGCAAACCGCAAAGCCGTCATGCCAGCCAGAAAAAAGCGCAAAAGCTCATTAAGGAAGCCAAAGGGCTGGCCAACCGACTCCTATCCCATACCTTTGAAGGCACACTTGATGAAATTGATGAGTGGGCTGACAACATGATTGAGTCTGTTTTGGTTGATACCGATGCCCTAAGATGTGTGTCGGCGCTAAGAAGTAAAGACGAATACCTGCTTGAACACTCCGTCAATGTTTCTTGTTTATTGGTGACATTTGGCAAACATTTAGGTCTGGATAAAGAGACGTTGAAGCAAATGGCCATTGGCGGCATCATCCATGACATTGGAAAAACAAAAGTTAAGGATGAGGTTTTACACAAGCCGGCAAGACTGACACCTGAAGAGTTTGAGCACATGAAGCTTCATCAGGTTTATGCTGACGAAATGATTATAGAAATCAAAGGCCTCAGCCAAATCAGTCGAGACGTATGTTTGATGCACCATGAGAAACTTGATGGGAATGGTTACCCTAGAGGCTTAAAAGGCGATCAAATACCTCAACATGCTCGCATGGTGTGTATTATCGATATCTATGATGCCTTAACTGCTGACCGTTGCTACAAAAAAGGAATGAGCTCTGCTGAAGCCTTTAAAATCATTCTCGGTTTAACCCCAAACCATCTCGATGCGGATTTGGTTTACAAATTCATCAACTCTATAGGCGTTTACCCTGTTGGGTCGATTGTCGAGTTATCTGATGGCAAGGTTGGCATCGTATGGAGTTCCAATGCGGCTCAACCCTTAAAGCCCGAAGTAAAATGTTTCTACTCAAATAAGCACCGTCACTTTACTGATGTCTCTTTCATTGAGCTCAAAAGCAGTTCGTTAAAAATTGTAAAAGCTGTGTCTCCTTCATCATTGCCCGTTAACCCAGCCCCTTTCTACGATGTGTAGAGAGACGTTTAGCCCTTTTTACTACATAGCTAAAGGGTTACTTTTCGCTGCGATAATGAAGAACAGATATTAGTAATACGTGCACATTCTCTGGCCATTCACTTCAACAATATTAAAGGGGGTTTCGTAAATATCCGCCAACACATCTGCTTGTATCACGGAATCTACCCTGCCATTAGCCACTACCTGCCCTTTTTTCAATGCAATGATGATGTCTGAATAGCACGCTGCAAAGTTGATGTCATGAATGACGACAACGACGGCTTTCTTCATCTCGTGCGCGAGCTTTTGAATGTTTCGCATGATCTGTAGCGAGTGCTTAATATCTAAGTTATTCAAAGGCTCATCAAGAAAGACATAATCGGTATCTTGAGCTATCACCATCGCGATGTAAGCAAGTTGCCTCTGACCGCCACTCAGCTCGTCTAAATATTTATCTTGAATAGTGGCGAGGTCAAGGTAACCAATGGCTTGATCAATAATGTTTTCATCGTGCTTTGTCATGTTTCCTTGTGAATACGGGAAACGGCCAAAAGAAACCATTTCTCTTACAGTAAATCGCATGGTCACGTTATTTGATTGCCTCAATACGGCCAATTTGGTCGCCAGTGTTTTGGTATCCCATTCCGCGATTTCTTTGCAATCGACGAACACTTTCCCTTCGTCTTTTGCCACAAGTCGACTTGCCATGGACAGTAACGTACTTTTTCCTGCCCCATTCGGCCCAATAATAGAGGTCACTTTGCCTTTCTCAAATTCAGCACTGGCGGTGTCTACCACCTTGCTTCCACCAAATGTCTTTGTCAGGTTTTCTAATTGAATCATCGTATTACGCCACTTTGTTACGAAGCAGCAAAGAAAGAAAATAGATGCCGCCAATAAAATTAATCACCACACTCAACGTCGTTGAGAAGCTAAATAGATTCTCGACGACCCACTGGCCACTGAGTAAAGATGCTACGGAAAACAGAGAGCAGGCCACCAGCAGGATACTGTGCTTATACGTTCTGAATATCTCACGAG
The DNA here is from genome assembly GCF_002877365.1 of Vibrio sp. 10N.261.55.A7. Lineage (GTDB taxonomy): Bacteria > Pseudomonadota > Gammaproteobacteria > Enterobacterales > Vibrionaceae > Vibrio. Next base: position 19,666 of record NZ_MCWZ01000295.1, on the reverse strand, counting down.
TTAAGTTTGTCACCAGAATACCGAAGAACATGATAGGGCCAATCAAAGCGGTTGAAATGGCAATCAAAATGGCAGAAAGAATCAGTACGTACATTGTAATTTTCTTTACATCAACGCCTAAACTGGTGGCATTATCGGTATCTAACCAAAACACGTCGAGATGATTGTGCATTCGATACAACACGAAGCAGACCACCGAAAGCAAGGGCACACACAAGTAAACCAACTCAACTTTGATGTTATTGAAGCTGGCAAACATACTCATTTGCACGGAGGCGAAATCATTGGGGTCCATCAACATAATGATAAATGATGAAATGTTAGAGAATAACTGGCCCAATATCACACCAAGCAGCAGCAGCGCCATCAGGTTAAGTCGGCCTCGGCCAAAGTAAAATGAAAACAACAGCAGCGAGAAACCGAGCATGACCACAACGGACACGGCAAAGTTAATGTAGTCATTAAGAACCCAAACGCTCAAACCACCAAATACGGCAACAACAACGACTTGAGTGAGTAAGTACAAAGCATCGAACCCCATGATACTGGGTGTCAAAATTCGATTATTAGTAATGGTTTGGAACGCCAATGACGATTGCGCTATCGCTACCCCTGCAATCACCATCGCAAGGACTTTGGGCACACGTCTCGACAGGAAGTATTCGTAATTATCGGCATTTAAACCGAGCCCAATAAAAAGCCCTGCGAAGACAATGCAAAAGAGTGCCAGCAGAATCAGTTTCACTCTATCCTGCATTTCTTTGCCCCTTCACAATCAATACAACAAAGACGCCACCACCAATAATACTGATGATCATAGAAATTGGGATCTCATAAGGGAAGATAATCACTCTGCTCGCTAGGTCACACAGCAGAACCACCAAGGCACCAAGAATGGCCGTCAGCGGAATGTTTTTGCGCAAGTTATCACCAAAATAGTGACTCACTAAATTGGGAACAATCAACCCAAGAAAGGGCAATTGACCAACGATCATCACGACCGTTGCAGACATCACAGAAACCAGAATTACGCCTATAACGACAACTTGCTGATAATTAAGGCCCAAGTTCACAGCGAAATCTTTGCCTATACCAACAGCGGAAATTCTCGCGGCGTACATGTAGCTGAAAATTGCCACAGGCAGCGCGATATAAAGCAATTCAAAATCACCCTGTAAAATATTGGCAAAATTCGCAATCGCCCACCCTGACATATTCTGAACCGCATCGTATTTGTAAGCGATAAAGCTTGCGACAGACTCAACGACGTTACCGAAAATAATACCAATAAGGGGGACAAAAATGGCGTTCTTGAATTGAATACGCTGAATGAACTGGATGAATACCAACGTACCCAACATGGCAGTGGTGAAAATCAGCAAAATATTGTTGCCGTCACCAAATAGAACCAGGCTCAATACATAACCCAGCATGGCACATTCTATCGTGCCCGATGTGGACGGAGCAGCAAATCGGTTTTGGCTGATCTGCTGCATGATGAGACCCGCGATACTCAGCCCCGAGCCCGCCAATATAATTGCGAGTAATCGCGGAATACGGCTTAAAATCAACAGTTCCCACGCTTCAGGATCGCCTTGTAATAATGCCGAGAGTGATAAGTCTCCTACACCAACAAAAACAGACAGAGCACTTAACACGAACACTGCTAGCAATAACTTTTTCAAAGCAAACCTCTAGCTAAAAACGAACATTAATTGAAACCAATCGCGTGTTGAACATCCTCAATCATCTGCTCTGTTGCGGTGACGCCTGCAATTGAGAGATACCAAGCATCAACATCTAGATAAACAACCTGTCCATTTTTATAGGCATTGGTCGTTTTAACGAGATCATTTTCAAACTCTTCTCGAACCTTGCTTTCTCCTGCATTGACTAATACATCTCGGTCAATCACTAACAACGTAGAAGGGTTTGATTTTGCGATGAATTCATAAGAAATCAAATCGCCATGACTCGCTTCTCTTATGCCTTCAACCGTCTGGTTAAAGCCGAAATCATGGTAGACCGAGGAAAATCTAGACTGCTCACCAAAAGCGGTAAGATTTCCACCCGCGCTCATCACCGTCAGTGCATCGACCTTATTCGTTTCGTTATAACGACGAATCTGTTCAAACTGCTTGTCCAGGTCGCTTATCTTTTGATTAACCTTATCGGCAATATCAAATGCCACACCCAAGTTGCGCCACTGCTGTTGAGTGCTTTCCCAATAGCCTTGGTTTGCCTCAGTCGTAAAGACAATCGTTGGGGCTATTTTGTTTAGCTCTTGATAGCTACTTGCCCCCCTTGCCCCTACGATGATCACATCGGGTTTTTGCGTATAGATCGCTTCAAAGTCGGGTTCGAAAAGGCTGCCAGAAGAAGCATATTGCTCCCCTCTATATTTGGATAGGTAACTAGGGAGCGTCGCCACTTTTGAAACAGAGACAGGCTCAATACCGAAACGATCAAGTGCATCCAATGGCCCAACCCCTATCACGACAACGCGTTCAGGTGTGCGCTCTAATTGAACGCTTCCAAGGGAGTGTGATATCTCTATTTGTGTGTTTGTTAGAGGGGAGCTTTTGGTGACATCGGCGTGAGTCGCACCGCTAAACGCGGTTAAAAGAACCAATGCACTGGCAACGAAAAGAGAAAACTTATCTTCCATAACATATCCTTAATACAAATCGTTAGCATTTAGATTCGCGAATATACATAGTTTGTAATACCATATCAACCAAACACTCATACAATGAATGGGTTAAATGCATTCCTATGCCAGTAGTGAGCCTGTTTCTCACAATAAAAAGCCTGCCTACCAATGTGATCATGCGCCCCATTTAGAAAAAACTACTCACTCAGCAAAATGCTCGACTCAACAAAATCAGAGGAGAAAACATGAAAAACCTAGAGATCACTGAAATAAAATCGTTTGTTCCAGCCAAAGATTTTCAAAAATCGAAAGACTTTTATCAGGCGATAGGATTTGAGCTCGCATCAGAATTCGATGGCATCGTCTACTTCAAAAAGGGACACTGCGCCTTCTTACTGCAAGACTTCTATGTTGCTGAACATAGCGATAACTTCATGATGCACCTGCTAGTCGAAGACGCGAGAAGTTGGTATGAACACATAAAAGAGGCGGACGTAATAGTTAAATTTGACGCCTCGCTGTCTGAGCCTGTCGAACAACCCTGGGGAATGCTGGATTTTTGTCTCACCGACCCTAGTGGCGTGTTATGGCGCATAGGCCAAAACATCTAGTGAAATAGTCGGGCTTCCAACCGAATAGAGCACCACAGTTCCCCAAATGATCATCTACACTTTCATGGTGAGAAGTGTGTAAAAGGGAGAGACGATGAGCCGGTTGGTGACCTACTCAGATGAAGCATCGGCAGAGTTGGCCGCAGATAGCGAACATGCGATAGATTTTTATAAACAACTCTACCAACTCCATGAAATATCGATTGAATTGTCTCGTGCTCAGTCGCTCGATGACCTGTATCGCCTGGCTGTTGTAGCCTGCCTAAAACATCTCGAGATCGATCGCATGGGCATCCTAATGATCGACAAAGACAAAGAGCCCGATAAAGATTGGATGGTGGGCACATGGGGAACCGACGAGCAGGGTAACGTTCGCAGCGAACAGGACTTCACCGCGCCGATGCTGGAAGACATCCAAGAGGTGATTGAAGAGATGTCGACCAAGGGTAAAGTTTGCGTTTGGCACGATAAGGAACTCTATGAGTTTGGTGAAAAGATAGGAGAAGTCGACACGGTCGGTCATGGCTGGAATGCGGCAATTGCTATCTGGGACAACGATGAAGTGATGGGGTGGATCGCCTGTGATAACCTAATTAACCATAAACCATTTCAGACTTACCAAAGCCACACATTGAGGTTGTTCGGCTCTCTACTCGGTGAGTTCATTAAGCGCCGATACGCAGAGGAAGCGGTTGTGAATCTCAACAATGAGCTAGAAGACCGGATTCTCGCTCGCACTCAAGCGCTTTCCGATGCACAAAAAACCTTAGAAAAAACAAACGCCCTACTTGAGCAACGCGTACTTGAGCGTACTCAGCGATTGAATGAAAAAACCAATCGCCTTCAAGACACATTGGATGACCTACAACGCACACAAAAACAACTCATTGAAGCTGAAAAACAGAGCTCGATAGCCAACCTAGTGATGGGCATGGCGCATGAACTTAACACCCCTCTGGGTAGCATAAAAACCGTGTCTAGCTTATTTCCAGAAATGTTGAATGACTTGCAAGCGGATCTCAACGCTGGAACCATGTCGCGTGCCAAGCTGGTTGAAACCATCACGACTGGGCTTGAGTCTTCAGAGATCATTGATTCCAATGTCGACAAAATGGCCGATTTAGTGGCGCAGTTTAAGGGGTTGTCTCTTAAAGAGTCTCAGCATGCTGGCAATGAAGAGGTGGCTCTTTCTGAGTGGCTTAATCAGCTCAGTCAGACCGTTCTCTCTCAATATGATAAACCGCATAACACCCAGGTATTGATCTCCGTTTCATCACAACAAACCAAAGCCAGTCTAAATACATGGCGAATGGGACAAGTGATAGAAAACCTGATTTTCAACTCACTCGACCATGGGCTCACTGACCATTCATCTGGTGAGATTAAGATTATCGCTGAAGTTTTGGACGAAGAGTTACAACTCAAAATCGAAGATAACGGCAAAGGTATTGCCCCAGAGTTACTGGGCAGTATATTCGACCCGTTTATGACAACAACCCGTGGCAAAGGCAGTAAAGGTTTAGGCCTCAACCTTGTTTACAATTTAGTGACGCAGGGCATGGACGGTAGCATAGAGATCTATCAACCCGCTTCAGGCGGCTGCGGGTTCACTATTGTCGTGCCGCAAGTAAGCTAGTGCGAGCACTGTTTTTATTGCTTTGTTTCTCTGTTGCTTTGCTGCTCTGCTCCTCTGTTCGCTAATGGCAAAGCGCAAAAAGTCTTGCCTACACAAGATCCCACTCATCGTCATGCCCTTAGCCGCCGTTTCTCATAGAGACCTTTTCTGTTAAACAAAGCTCAAGCAAGATCGTCACGCTATTCGTTACCTTTAGACATACTTTGTTTCGACACTGGTGCTACCCAACCGTCTCTTCGTAGCAAATACCGCAATTAAGATGTAACAACAAAAAAGGCATGACACCGAAGCGCTCGGATCATGCCTTTTTGAAAGCTAGCTTAACAACGACCGATTAGATCACACCAAGCTCACGTAAACGTTCCATTAAGTAGCTGTCTGCCGTGTAGCGCTCAGATAACACCACATCAGGTTTTGGGTGTAAGAACAGCGGCAATGATATACGTGAATGCTCTTGACGCTCACCCGTTGGATTCACGACACGGTGCGTTGTGCTTGGGAAATAACCGCCCGATGCTTCTTGTAGCATGTCGCCAATGTTAATGATCAAATTACCAAAATCACACGGTACGTCCAACCATCCGCCATCTTTGTTTTTCACTTGCAAGCCCGGCTCATTCGCTGCGGGTAATACAGTCAACAAGTTAATGTCTTCATGAGCAGCAGCTCGAATGGCACCAGGCTCTTCTTCACCTGTCATTGGTGGGTAGTGCAGAATTCGTAACAAGGTTTTATCGCTGCCGTTGATCATATCAGACAAAGCAATCGAAAACTTCTCTTGCACTTCTTTTGGCGCATGCGCCTCAACCCAACTCAGAAGCTCTTCAGCAAAAGCACTCGTGCGCTGATAGTAATCAAGAATTTGCGCTTTCAACTCTTCTGGAATCTGCCCCCAAGGGTAAACATGGAAGTACTCTTTAATATCTTTAACACTGTGCCCTTTCGCTGTCTCAGAGACGCTTGGTGGGAAATAGCCGTCTTGTGTTTCAACGTTGAACTGGAATTCATTTTTACGCTCTGTTGAAAAGAACTGGTACCAATTCTCATAAATAGATTCAACAAGCTCTTTCGGAATGGGGTGATTTTTTAATACACCAAACCCCGTTTCTCTCAGTGACTTTACAAACTGTTCTGCCGCGTCATCAGCAAGGTAATCGACGGTATCTAATTTCATGACTGCTCTTATTTATAGTTATTTTGCTCAGGCTTAAATTTTAAAAGTGACTAAGATGTAAATCAAACTTTAATGAATTGCGAACGAGTGCATTGCGCTCAAATGAGTCAGCACATCGGTTTTCAACAGGAATCGTTACATTTTAAACTCAAAACCGAGCGCAAACTCAAGCTGGCGCATTGGTCAGCCGACTTTACATATTGAGCAATTCACTTTCCAAAAGGTGTTGCTTCAACGATTCGGAAACAAAATCAAACACCCGGCGAACCCGTAAATTGGTATGCAGCTCTTCATGACAAACAACCCAGACTGGAAGTTGAATAGGTGAGAAAGCGGTTTCAATCGCTCTTTCAAATTGAGGATCACAATCGCCCACGTCTTGAGTCAAACACATCAGCCCAAGGCCAGATTTACACAATTGAACCTGCGTGAGCAAACAGTCCGTTGTAACCTTGAAGTTGTTCGTGGTTAACCTTAACCCTTGCTGACGAAATCGCTCCATAATTTCATCGCTTTTATTGAAACCGATGATCTGCACGTCTCTCGCCATAATCTCAGGATCCACCTCTCGAAGTGGATGGGTGTACGACTTCACGCCATAAAGACGAATCACCTCTTGCCCTAATTTGCGCGTAATGAGATGGGATTGAGTCGGCTGAAAACTCCGAATGGCAATATCGGCTTCGCGACGTGTAAGATCACTGACGCTGTTGGTCACCACCACTTCGATAGAAATACCAGGCTCTTTTTCACGTAGTGACGCTATGATTTTTGGCAATCGAAAAACAGCGTCTAACTGGCATGCCGAAATCACGACATTGCCTTCCAACTTTTGTGACTGCCCTTGAGCAACCAATGAAAAATCGCACGCGGCCTCCCCCATCCTACGGGCAACCTCGAGCAGTTCTATACCGCTGTCAGTGAGTTCGAGCCTTTGGCCTACTCTTTTGAACAGAGCAACACCAATTTCCTTTTCCAGAGCCGACACTTGCCGGCTCAATGTAGGCTGAGTCATGTTCAGCGCAATCGCGGCACTCGATAGGGTTCCTTCTTCGGCGGTCACAAGAAACGCCCGAGTACGATTCCAATCAAAACAAACAGATGTCCAGTTCATACAAAAACGTATAGCTCCATGCGATTTACAACAATTAACTTATCATATTTACATATGTATCGTAGCCAATACATTCAAACTAGCAAGGAAATAAAATGACAACGCTCGTTCTAGGTGGGACAGGGGCGACAGGTCTACTTGTCGTGCAGCAGCTTTTAAAAAAGGAGCAGCGGGTAAAGCTCATTGTCCGTTCAACAATGAAGCTACCGTTAAAGGTCATTAGCAGTGAATTGGTGGAGATTACCCAGGCAAATATAGCGGAGTTAAGTGAACGCCAACTCATTGAACAGGTACAGGGTTGCAGTCACGTCATTTCGTGTTTGGGTCATAACCTATCAATTAAAGGGATGTTTGGTCACCCGAGGCGCTTAGTCACCCAAGTGATGGAGCGAGTCTGCCAAGCGATTGAAAAATCCAATCCAGCAAACCCTGTAAAACTAATATTGATGAGCACAACCGGGTTTCAAGATAAGGTGAACGGTGAAAAAGTATCGATTGCACATCGCGCTGTTGTCGCTTTAATACGGTTAACGCTTCCACCACACTCAGACAATGAGCATGCGGCCAAGCACCTGCAAAGCCTCCCCCCTAGCAAGTCTCAACACATTCAATGGGTGGGCATTCGGCCAGATTCACTCGTAAACCAACCCGATTCGTCACACTATGATTTGCACCCTTCTCCAGTTTGCGATCCCATCTTTGACGCGAGAAAAACCAGCAGAATCAACGTGGCGCACTTTATGGTCGAGCTCTCTTCAAACCCCATATTATGGCAACATTGGCAGAGTCGATTCCCTGTCATATACAACCGAAGTGGCGTTGAAGAGAGCCTAGAACGCGGCATCACCTAATGCGACGCTAAGCCCCCAAATAGCGCATGCAGTAAACATGTTTTATCAGGGGCAAGTTTTTAGCTGCACACTTATTCAAAAATAGGTAAATGGGTACAAATCTGAAAATGGATACGAATAAACAAGGGGGAGAACCAAAAAGGTGAGATCTAGAAGGGCGAGTGGAACTAACTATACCAACGCTACTTGGGAAGGTTGGTTACAGGTGCTTCTCGTGTCCATAGTTTCACGAGAAGCGATAGACCTGTAGCGTTTTGGCCGCTACAGGCATGAAGCGTTAAACCATCTGAATCGAATTAGAAGTTCGAAGCTAGCAGTTCAATATTAGAAGCTCAATATTAGAAGAAGTCGATTGAGTTTCTGCCGCTGTTCTTATCTTTGGCTGTCGCCGGTTTATCCGCTTTCGCACTCAGAGAGCTGTCTGTGTTTTTGTTCTTCCCTGCGGCCTCGGCCTTGTCTTTTTTCGCTGGCTTGCCTTTGTTATCTGCCTGTTTTGGGCTGTTTTTCTTTTCTTTTTTACGGTTGTCTTTCTTGCTTTTTGAAGCCGCTTTATTATTTGAAGACGCTTGCTTGTTTGAGGTTTTATCGGCCTTTTCCTGAGGCTCAGTCACCGGCGCATCGCATACAACCACGTAGTATTCTTGATTAAACTCGAAAAAATCACCGTCATACATTTTGCGGCGTTTTCGAGTTTCAAGCTCGCCATTTACGGCAACATACCCTTCAGAAATGATGTGCTTAGCTTCGCCACCACCACCAACCAAGTTGGCTATTTTGAACACTTTATAAAGCTCTATCGGCTGTGAAGAGACATCAATACCAATCGCCTCAATCTCTATTTCTTCACCCTCATACTCTTCTTCATGAGAAGCTTCTTCGTACTCTGGCTGTTGATAGTCTTGGTCGTGTTGATCTTGAGTCATAATGTGATCGCTAAATTCGTCTGAATGGCTGGAAATGATATGATCGGCAGTGTATACGTTCACCGTTCACAAATAAACTAAAGTTGCTCTCTTCGCCCACATTATCATTACTGGACTCACTTTATGCTCACACCCATTGCTGTTCGCCTAACCAAAGGCGCTGACCTCAAGCATTCTATCGCTCAACTTGTTCAAAACAACGCAATACGCGCTGGCAGTATTGCTTCATGTGTGGGGAGTTTATCGGACATTCACCTGCGCTTAGCGGAAGCAAAAGAGACACTAAAAATAACCGCGCCTTTTGAGATTGTGTCGATCATGGGGACACTGACACCTGAGCATCAACATATCCATATTTCAGTGTCTGATCGCACAGGTAAGGTGATCGGTGGCCATTTATTAGAAGGCAGCATTGTTGATACCACCGCAGAGCTTATCCTTCATCGCTATGGCAACCTGCGATTTTCTCGCGAAGAAGACTTAAATACAGGGTTTACAGAACTGGTGATTGAGCAATAATTTTCTCGACAACGCCTGTCATCGTGTCGCCATGAATGTCCGGCTGTTTATACAGCGCATTGTAAGGCGCTTTAAATCGATTAATAAATGCGGCGTTCAGCCCCGCGCTCATCGCCCCATGAGTATCCCAATCATGGGTTGCTACAAGATAGGCGCTGCTCGCCTTCACATCCATAGTGTCTAACGCCAATTGATACGCTTCATAAGCGGGTTTGAACGTCTCAGCACTTTCGACAGAAATAACCCGGTCAAAAAGGTGAATGATCCCTGCGTTAGTTAACTGAGCATTAAGCAGTGTTTGAGATGAATTAGACAACGCAGCGACGATAAGCCCCGCATCACGTAATCGGTTGATGGCTGGTATGACATCCGAATGCACAGGCAAGTTTGCAAACGTCCCCAATAGATCGTCACACTCTTTATCTGTCATTGTGACAGCATTTCGCCCAGCAAGGCTAAGCAACACCGCTTTAGATAGATGTTTGAAATTGGTATTCACTGACGTGGCTAAACAGACGGTGGAAGCGTGCAGCAGCATCGCAAACCATGTCTCCATGTAAGACTCAGCCCCAAAATACTGGCGGAACTTTGGACGCAATGGCTCTAGGTTTAGCACGGTTTCATTGATGTCGAAGAAAACAACGGTCTGTTTCATCTAAGCGCTCCTTGCTAGATTTCTAAGCGTTCCATTTCGTGATCTTTAAAAAGGATAATGACCAAATAAATTATCGATCATCTCTTCCAGCTTCTTCTTATCACCATTTATTTTGGCATACGTTCTAAGACCCGTTATTTGGATCTGAACGAAGCTGGCCAACTCTTTTGCGTCCTTGCTAAGATCCACTTCCCCCACACTTTGCGCCTCTTCAATTAGCTTGGCAAACTGCGCAGAGATTGTGGCCATGTGCCCTTTGGTAATATCCAAAAGCTCTTGATGTTCGCTGGTTAACTCGCCCAACGTTTTTGCCAACATGCATACCCCATTAGGTGCTCTATCCGAGGTATCAATCACCTGCATTTTTACAAACATCTTCAATGCTTGCAGGGGCGTATCGCTTTCGTCACGACATTTCTGAATGCGCGCCAAGCCCATGTTGACATAGTTCTGCAATGCTTCTTTAAACAGCCCATCTTTATTGCCAAACGCTGAGTAAATGCTGCCGGGGCGCATATCGACTTCATCTTGTAAATTACGCATTGAGGTCGCATGAAAGCCTTTTTTCCAATACAAATTCGTTGCTTTGCTCACCACTTCTTCGCGATCAAACAGGGCGGGTTTCGACATCGTACTGCTACCTAAAATCATAGAACGTTCGTTCAATTATAGAGTGACCACAACTTAAGGTAAAGAGACTCTAAACGTCAGGTCAGTATGGGCCGCCATAGAATCTGAGCCTAATTCGCCTTTTCAATCTTTCTTGAACGATTGCTCAAGAAAGATTATAGTGCTGGATAACATTAAGCCATGACCTTAAAACAATAGGTCTAGACGCTAGGCACACGTGGCAACTTGCCTCATGGAGTAAACAATGACGAACAAAATTAAACTCGATATTATTTCAGATGTGGTGTGCCCGTGGTGCGTCGTTGGATACAAACACCTGGAAGCCGCTATTCAAGAGTTGGGCCTGCAAGACAAGGTTGAGATTGAGTGGCAGCCCTTTGAACTCAACCCAGACATGCCAATTGAAGGCGAAGAGCTAGGGGCACATTTACAGCGTAAATACGGTTCAACTCGTGAAGACAGCGACCGAGTCAGAAGCGATTTGACTCAGCGTGGGGAGCAGTATGGTTTTAAGTTTGATTACTTTGACGGCATGAAAATGGTGAATACCCTAGATGCACACGTGCTGCTCGACATGGCACACGCTCTTGGTAAACAAACCGACTTGAAACTGCGATTATTCGCCGCATTTTTTACCGAGCGAAAAGACATCTCTGATCGCGACGTACTCATCAACGAAGCACAGTCCGTTGGTATCAATGCAGAGCAAGCTCGTGAAGCCTTAGACGATAAGAGCATTCGCGACCGAATCAGACAAACCGAACAACAATGGCAGCAAATGAATATCTCAGGTGTACCAACCGTTGTGTTCAACCGCACTAGTGCAATGACTGGCGCGCAGCCTCAAGAAGGTTACAAGCAGGTGCTTTTAGAGTTGTTAGAAGCTCAGCTGAAACAATAACTAATTAAAAGTAAATAGCTGAATATCCCAGTAAGGGCTCCTTTAGAACGGATGTAGGTTTAAAGGAGCCTCTATCTCTCCTAGTTAAAATATGCTTTATATTTCTTATATTTATTCTCTTTATCGCCCAGCCACTCCATGAGATCTAAATTAAAGAAAATGCTGTCATCACCATTGTTGCGATAGACATAACCAACGCTATATTTGTTTTTAATATGGATCGTGGCTCCAGTACCAACCGCAGGCTGATCTTTTCGATCGTTATAAACTGATGTGACAGAAACCCCGAACCCTTTTTTCCACCAGTTAACACCAAACCACTCAACAGCAATGCTCACATCGTCTCGCTCACCTTTCTCCGCATCTGGTAGGTGTTCAAAAACTAACATCGGGTGCAGCAGAAAAAGCTGTGAAGACGGCGGTCCACTTAACTGAAGTTGCTGAAACTGATCGCCATACCAAACGGTGGTAGCCCATACATCAAGCTCAGTTTGATACCGAGACTCTTCAACAAAGTGCTTCCACTGAGATTGAAGCTTCGATATTTTCTTGCCGTTGTCCTTTAATATACGGTCTGTATACAACGCCTGGAAAGGGGATACAGCGTATCGCCACTGATCGAATGTCGACAAACACGCTCCGGCTGAAGTTGTATTTTTCGTCGAATTTTCACTGTTACAGTGTTTCTTTTGTTCTTCCCCCATCTCTATTGTTACCAAAGACTGGCTGTCTGAGTAGAGTTTAAATTCTATCTCCTTCGCTCTAGGTGGAACACCACTGGTTATGGGGGTGGCTTCAATAAGCGAAAAATTGCGATAATCGTTGTTCTCACTCGTTACCATCTGATACCAATCTTCAGAAATCGAAGACATCCCATCAAATTGTATAGTTGGAAACAACCCATCCAGTTCTTTCTTTGCTTGAGCGGCAAAGCTATTCAGCTGTTTAGATATGGGAATACTCTCATTGGGTAACACCTTGAGAGAAGAGACACAGATTTGCTGACCAACCTCCACGGCTAAGCTCTGAAGATCTTTCAACGGTGTCTTCAATTTATCAATGTAACCTTTATCATAGCGACAGTTAACGGTAATCGGTGCAGAATCTGATTCGCGCTCACTGGCGACCGCGAAGTTGGATGAAAAGGAGAAGATGATAGCGATAGAAACGAAATATAGGTTACTCATCATTCGCCTCCTCAATGATGGCCTCTAAGCGATCTTTCACAGCTTTTGCAGTACTAAATACCTGTTTAAGCGTGTCAATTTTTCCTTCTAAATCTGGTTGATTACGTAGGTCACCCATTGCCTCTTTTAACTCAGAAACCGGCTTGTTCACCGATGATTCAGAGTGACTTGCCACCCCTTTTTCCCACTGTTCCTCGGAAAGCTCAATTGAGAATAGGAAACTGAACAAATAAGCAGACACAAGCGGTGTAGCCATATATTCCTTAATGTCATGAGTGTTCCAATAGCGAATGGTGTCCACCTCTAATTGACGTGAATGACCATCATCTCGTTGATAGGTTTTAAACCAAGTGAACGGATCAAACGTGTTACGTATATTAACCAAGTAGTCGCAACAACCATCTGGTGTCGCATTCACGATAGAAGTATTAGGGTCAGCGATGTTGTTGAGTAAATAAGTCAGTCGACTAACATTCGCGACAGTCCAGAGAGATTTGATTCTAAATTTTGCAATATCAAGCCCCGGTACTTGCGAGGTCAAGTCAACGTCTTCACGGAATAGCTTAGCCAACGTGTCATGAGCAACTGACGTGCCTAAGCTGTGCGCAATAATATGAACGTCTCGCTCTTCCATATTCGCCTTAATCATCACATCATTAATCGCTTTAGCGAAATCGACACGAATTTGTTCACCCCAGAACATCACTCCGTAGTAAAGGACATCCATCCAATGGGTATACAGCATTTCATCTTCGTCAAAATCACTTAAAAAGCCTGTCAGTTGCGAGACAACCTCAACTGAAAGCCCTTTCCCTTGCAATAGAGCCAGATGATCGGACATTGACGATGCATGATCAGCACTTCGTTGACGAATCTCGTCAAGAAACTCTGAATAGTTAAACTCTACCAATTCAACCTTATCGGAAAAATTGAAATCAGAAAGCCCAAAGTTCTTTGCCGCTTCATTCAATCCGTTATTGATCTGTAGCTTGAGGCCCCCATTAGAGTGGGTCCCCATGCCGTGAATAACCAGTACAATTGGTTTACTCATATTATTCATCCTTGTTTATTGGAAGCATGCTTTAGCTCCCTTTTATCTACCTAGACTAAAACACCAACACTACTTAGAGACTCATTTTTCTGATGTATTACGTATGATTTGGGGGACAAATCGCTCGGAAAACCCTGAAACAAAAGACCAGAAGAGCAGCTTTCCTACATCCATTCCCGTCATTGGGTAGCCTTGTTTTAACCACCGAGCAAAGCCTGCTGCCCCATCTATTTCTACTTCATGGTAAACAGGGAAGAGTTCTCCCTGAATGATCCCGCCGATGAAACTCAGCATCAAAACCATTGCAAAGATGCCACCATTAATGGGGATGATAGTCACGGATACCCAGGATGAGGCGAGCAATGATAGTTCTTTTGAGTCTATGCGCGGCAGTCTCTGCTGGATACTGACAAAACCACCTAGTAGGCCAGCAGTAAACACAAGCAAAACCAGATATGAACGCTCTTGCTCTGGAGGCGATTTTAGATACGGCGTGCAATCAAATTTATACTGTTCTAGCGAGTTTGTTGGCTCAGCCTTACATTTAATGAGCCCATCAACACTCTCACCTGCTACTGGATCTGTGCTCACACCTAAATAAAGTCCAACCGCCACCAAGAGCAAAATGATGCTTGTAAATATCACTAGCCTTTGAGTAATAATCTGTAATGCTGATTGCCTTTCCACCGTATCCATTCGTTACTCCTAACCGTTGATTTGCGCAACTCTCTCGACAGTACATTGAACTAGGCCTCTGTTATTGCCATAGAAGCGCTCTAGGTCGTTAGCAAACGGACACAATTCACCAGAAGTAGACGGCGTGTAACTCGTATTCAAACCAATCCTGAACGTTTCTCGGTCATCACTGCCGATAGAGGCACATAGTTCAAACCAATTAGCATCTGGAACTCTTCTAAAAGGCTCCATGGTGGCGATCGCGACCTCTTTAAAACCAAGGGTGACACCCGATCGATCCCAACCTGATACTGAGCACGCTATAGCCGCGTCATACCATGTCTCGCTATCTTGACTTGTAAATCGATAAGTCTTACCTGCTTCAAGGAAAACACCAGTTCGATTGTATTTTTCAGCCGCGAATACTGTGATTGTTTTACTTTCACCCAAAGCAAGCACAGTTAGGCGTTGTTGTGGTCGTTCTATGTGGGGTTCGATACCTGTGCAAGCGACTTTTTCATAGTCCTGATAGATGAGTTGGTGGGTAACATCTTTTAATGAGCTAGGTCGATAATCTTGGTCATGGTAGATACGCTCAGAAGCCGACCAGTGCACGATAGGATGGTGTAGTGCCGATACCTTATCGTTCTCAATTACACAGCATAATCTATCTACAAGAGTCAGTAGGCTAACTGGAAACCAGCGCGTTTGTTCGTGATTGAGCCCACGCGGATTTGGGTTTATCACCATATCATCCAAACTTATTTGGTATTTAATCTCTTTGGGTAATAGCGCTTTATAATCAACTTCCTTAGGTGTTTTTATATCGATATTAAATTGCCATTGTTCAATCCAATTAAGATAGAAGCGCATCGCTGAGTCAGACAGACCATCCTTTTGATATCCACCGCCAACATCCGCATGCGCACCGGGAAACCAAATTTCACTCACCTTATTTTCATAGTTCATCAAAGTTGGTTGAAATGCTTTACGTTTATCATCTAGCGACACTAAATGCAGCGCTTTAATAACATTAGTCGGCAAAGAGTGATCTTCAAATACCACCTCGGACTTTGGACGCTGATGCTTGCTCAAATTGGGAATACTAATAGAAGCGACAGTGTCAAAGACGGCTTCATAGATGCAAGGTCTCTCCACTTTGTCACTAATAAGCTTCGCGAAGCGTCTCGCTAACGCTGCACCTCGACTAAACCCAGTAATCAGGATTGTATCTTGCTGCTCGTCAAAAGGTGTGCTTTCAAACTCAGAAAGAGCCTGATTGAGAACGTGCCTTACATCGCATCCCTCTGGGGAAAATACAGTGTTCCACGCTTTCTGAAACGCACTGCCATAGGTTCCCACCCCTGCAAAATAAAAACACTGCTGCTTTGTGGTATCCCAACTTTGTCCCTGCCTAGCCAAAGAACCACCACACAAAATATGAAATTTGAGGATGTTGGTAATACTGTTGTCTTCAATTTCCCCTTTACCATCAATTTCTTGCTCTGCATCATCCGGTGCATTGCACGTACCATCAAAATTGAATATGTATAACCTAGCCATATTACCCTCTCTATTGGTTCTAATAGTTCCATTAAAGATATAGCGACAAAAACAGATATGGATTTAACTTAGCCTTTGTTTTGTGCATGATTAATATATTTATTTTAATAATTTGCAAATACATCAATGTCTCTGTTTTAAAGCCACCTATATATGTAGTTGACGGGTAGGGATTCAATTTGGAGCAATATCACAATTGCGGAGGAATAAATAAAAAATTGTCGTTTATCTTATTTTAGAGGAATTTGAATGTGATCAAGATGAACAGAATAACGCTATTTATCTCGGAGAGTTGAAATGAACCCCATCGCAACTGGGGTCCAGAAAAATAAAGTTACTTCAACGAACCTAATATTTAAACTTAACTGGCTTTTACGTTCTGAGGCTCTACTATTGCCTCATTAAGAAGGCCTGCATACACACCCTTTAACGCCACCAACTGTTGATGGTTACCATGTTCAACTATCTCGCCATGTTCCAAAACCAATATCGCATCGGAATGTTTAACCGTACTAAGCCGATGAGCGATCGCGATGACGGTTTTCTCTTTGAACAGACGCTGCATCGCTCTTTGAATCAGATCTTCAGTAATGGAATCGATAGAGCTTGTGGCCTCATCCAACATCATCACCTGACCACCTTGCGCCACCGATCGTGCAAACGAGATAAGTTGGGTTTGACCGACAGACAGATTCGATCCGTTCTTATCAAGAACCAAATCATAACGCTCTGGCAATTGCTCGATGAACCGATCGGCGTAAACGTAACGTGCAGCCTGCTCTACTTGATCCTTTGTGACACCTGGCTTCCCGAGTGCAATGTTGAACTCTATACTTTCCTGAAATAAGTGTACGTCCTGCATCATCATCGAAAATAGATGGGCAGTGTCTTTCCCTGCAATCTTCGACAGCTCTATTCCATTCAACAGAATACTGCCTTCATAATCTTGATAGGTTTTGGAAATAAGCCGCATGATCGTAGATTTGCCCGACCCAGTCGACCCTACCAGCGCCACTTGATGGCCTTTCTCTAGTTTGAACGAAACATCCTTTAAAACAAACGGAGATTCAGAATGATAACGAAAGCTGACGTTTCTAAATTCAAGGCTAACAAACTCTTTTAGCGTTTCTTGTACTTTCTCTGTTGGAAGCAGTTTTCTCCCTTGTTCTTGCGTGGGTTCAACAAACAACTCTTCAATATGGTCAAACGCGGCGAATGAACTCTGTATGGAAGCGATCTGAGAGGTAAAGTCTCGGATTGGGACAAACACTTTCTCAAGGGTATTAATGAAGGCGATCAATACGCCCAACGTTAGCAAGTTGTCGACGACCTGCCCCGACCCGTACCAAATCATCAGCGCGATGGTGATGGAGGTAATTCCTGAGATAAACGAGAACAAGACCGCATCATATTTGTTGATCTTCTTCTGCGCTTTCAAAAACTCTTCGGTAAAGCCGGCATACTTCTTCTCAACCTGCTCTTCAGCCCGATACATCTGAACGGTATCCATACCAATGAGCACTTCTTGTAGAAACCCAATTCCTCTTGCCAGCGCAGAGCGCGTAACCAAGTACAAAGCCCGTAGGCGATTACGAACCACTACCGTCAAATACATTACAGGCGGCATAATGATCAATACAATGAGGGTCAGCTTCCAATCGATGAACATCATCATGATCAGCAGTGCTATCGTGTTGATAGAGTCTTTGACCAGCCCCACCACAGATTGAACAAACGTTTCCCCTATGGTTTCGAGATCACTCGTCAGTCGTGACAGCGTGACACCAATGGGGGTGTTGTCAAAATAACCGCGCGGCAGTTGCAGCACTCTGGCAAACAGCACCGTTCGCATGTCAGTAATCGTATATTGACCTGTTTTCCTTAGGTTATATGAATACGTCGTATCAACGATGTAACTGACCACAAGCACCACCGTCAGATAGAAAGCGTACTCCAGCAGGCCATCCATATTGTTCTGACTCAATTGAATATCAATCACTTGGATGATCAGCCACGGGAACAACAAACTGGTGATAACCGTTAACGGCAACATCGCTATGCCAATCAATGCCGTACGTTTGTACTTCTTCGCAAATTGGGAAAAGTGCTTCAAATATTTGAAATCGACGTCGTTTAACATGACTGAGCCTCCGATTCATTTTGCTGCAATTGCCATGTTTCCAAATAGTATGGGCAGGTCTTCAATAGCGTTTTATGGTCGCCTTTTGCGATGATCTTTCCTTCATTCAGTACAATGACTTCATCCATGTATTCGAGCGCATTGACTCGATGAGACACCACCAGCACCGACTGATTGTCTAAACGAGAGAACAAACCTTGGAGTATGTTTCGCTCCGTTTCGTAATCAACGGCAGACAGTACATTGTCCATAATGATCAAGTCGGCAGGTTCAAGCAGCGCTCGGGCAATGCTTAGGCGCTGTTTCTGTCCGCCAGAGAGCATGATGCCCTTCTCACCCACTAAGGTTTGATCGCCTTGTTCAAAACGCGCGACATCACTGGCTAACTGGCTGAGTTCCAACACGTCATCAAGATGTTCTCTGTCGATGTTCGAGTCAGAAGCGCCAAAGCGAATATTCTCTTCTATTGTTGCTGAAAATAAGTAAGGGTCTTGAGTGATGGTTTTTACGTAGCGGCGTAAGTCTCGCCGTGAAAATGTGGTGATATCGTCATTGCCCAAATAGATTGCATTTTCTGGTACGTCCAAATGGTGATTCAAACAATTCACTAACGTGGTTTTCCCCGCGCCAATGCCGCCAAGTATTCCAACTTTACGACCACTTGGGATATCAAAACTCACGTCATCGAGAATAAGGCGGCCTTCCGCTTTATAACGAAAACTCAAATTGCGCACGCTAAATGTACGGCCTTGCAATGACTTAACCTGTTCATTTGAGAGTGCTGACTGATCTTCTTCCGGTACGGCCGCATTCAAAATGGTTTGAGCGCTTTGAATGCCTACCATGCCACGCTGATAAATAGTCGCGATACGCCCTAGCTGCATCAATGGCATTGCGAGCAAAACGGAATAGGTTAGAAATGCGGTAATTTCACCCAGAGTCAGCTCCTGGTTCATTAGCATATAGCCACCTAAACCAAGGATCAGAATCTTCATCACGTCGTTGGCGTAGTCGAGAACCGGCATAAAAAACACTTGAATGCGCGTGATCTTCATTCTGCACTGCAACAGCTGTTGATTCAGCTTCTCAGTTTCTGCCAGAACCCAAGGTGACATCTGTTGGCTCTTGATTAAATCAATCCCTGAAAGGTAGCTCATGAGCTTTGCAGATAAACTTTGTAAACGCTGCATGTGCTCTAGGTGCAATACCTTCATGCGCTTAAAGCCCACACGAAAAATCACAAAAGCAATGGAAATGGGTATAACGGAATAGAGGGTTAACTCCGGCGAAATTCGCCACATCCATAGTGGTGTGAGTGATAAGGCCAAAAAGGCATTAAAAAACTGCAAAAAACCAACGCCAAAAAGCAACCGAATACCACCG